>JAGNNB010000496.1 GCA_017990865.1 Lysobacteraceae bacterium | reverse complement strand
CGCACGGGATCGTCGCCGGACACGTTGCATGTGTTGCGCATTTGGCGCGCGCCCGTGCTGTTGGAAGACGGGCAACCGCTGTGGATGGGCACGACGCAAACCCTGCGCTTCAAACGCCCGATCCGCGGTTTCGGCCTCTGGATGCCGGAACCGAACGCCGGCGCAGCAGCGCGCGAGCGACTGCGCGCCGATCTGGAGGGATTACCAATGGCCGAATCCGATCGCCCGCGCGGCGGTCCCAAAGTGCTGCGCATCCGCAGCGATATCGTCGAACCGCGAAGGGACTAGCCGATTGTTGAAAAACGCGCTTCGTGCGCGTTTTTCAAGTCGCGAGTTCGGCGCATGTCCGAACTCGCTCCCGGCGAATCCACGCGCGGCTCACGGCATCTCAGCCAACAGCCGCTGCAAACGCGCATGCGGGTCGTCGATCGCCAACAGCGCCGCACGCTGCTCGTCCGTCAACGGCAAGACTTCGGCCAAACGCCAGCTCACCCACGCCGCCTCATCGAACCGCGCTTTCGGCGCATCGGCGTGTTCGCCGCCGGCTTGATCGAGAATTCGCTGCAGCACGATACCGAGCAGCGCATGCTCCGGCCGTAATTCGTCGTCAATGTCCGGATCGCACCACGCGACCTCGCCGACCACCAAACCGTTCGCTTGCGTGCGCGTACTCGCGACCCGGAAACGTCGCGTGCCGCGCACGCGCAGCGCCAACAAACCGTCGGGGGTGCGGTCGAAGTCTTCGATCCGCGCTTCGGTGCCGAACTCGGCGGGCGTCGCGGGCGCGCCGACCTCTTCGCCATCCAGCAGCAGGCACACGCCGAAGCCGGTCGCGCTGCGGGCGCAGTCGCGCACCAGATCGAGATAGCGGGTCTCGAAAATGCGCAAACCCAGCGCACCGCCGGGCATCAACACCGTGCGCAGCGGAAACAAGGGCAACGAAACCAACGGCGGCGATTCGAGTTCCTCGGTCGTTACGTTCATGCGGACGACTCGTTGGAGCGCGGTGCCGCGGAAACGTCGGTCTCGGATCCGGCCTTGGCCTCGGCCTCGGCATCGTCGTTATCGTCGTTGTCGCGATAGCCATAGACATCGAACGCCAACCACAGAGACAAGTCGGCGCACAAGCGATGCAACACGGGCGACAGATCGAACCCGCAATTGAATTCTTCCGCGAAAAAGCCGACGAAGAATTCCGCTTTCCCGCCTTCTTCTGACAAGGCCCGGAAGAACGCGCTGTGCACGGTCAGCGCTTGCGCACGCTCGTGCAGAAAATCGGCGACGTTCCGTTCCGGGTCATGGCCGAGGTCGCAATACCAGTACGACGTCTTCGGCACGATGGGGGGCATGACGCGTCCTTTACGAACGCGCGACTGCCCGGCGATATCGATTCCGTCGGGCGTGAGGCCGAGCGCTTCGGTGAAGCGATCCGGATGCACCGTGGGGTGCCAGATACGCAACGACACCGTGTAGCGATAGTTTTCGTGCATCTGCGCTCGCGATGGGTCAGCTGCCGGCCAACTGCGCCAGGAACTTGCGCGGTGCGCCGTCGAAGCCGCCATTGGACATGAACACGACGTGGTCGCCCTCGCGAGTGAGCGCGCGCAACGTGGCGATCAGCGAGTCGGCGGTGGGCGCGGTGCGCGATTCGCCGCGCACGTGCGCCATCACTTTCGACGCGTCCCAAGAGAGTTCCGGTCGATGCAGAAACACCACCGCATCGGCGGCGTCGAGCGACGGCGCCAGCGCATCGGCATGCGCGCCCAGGCGCATCGAATTGCTGCGCGGCTCCATCGCCACGACGATCCGCGCATCGCCGACTTTGGCGCGCAAACCCGCAAGCGTGGTCGCGATCGCGGTGGGGTGATGCGCGAAATCGTCGTACACGGTGATGCCCTGCGCTTCGCCCAGCACTTCCAGGCGACGCTTGACGCCGCGGAAGCGCGACAGCGACGGCATCACCGACGCGGGATCGACGCCGACCGCATGACACGCCGCCAACGCGGCCAAACCGTTCAGGACATTGTGATCGCCGAGCATCGGCCACTCCACACTGCCGATCTCCTGCCCGTGATGCAGCACCGCGAACGCGCTGCCGTCCTGATGCAGCAACCGCGCGCCCCAGTCGTACGCATTCGCCGCCATGCCATCACGCAGCAAGCCGAAGCGTTCGACCGGCGTCCAACAGCCCATCGCCAACACTTCGCGCAAACGCTCGTCGTCGCCGTTGACGATCAAACGGCCGCGCCCGGGCACGGTGCGCACCAAATGATGGAATTGGCGCTGGATCGCGGCCACATCCGGAAAAATATCGGCGTGGTCGTATTCCAGATTATTGAGAATCGCCACCAACGGCCGGTAGTGCACGAACTTGCTGCGCTTATCGAAGAACGCGGTGTCGTACTCGTCGGCCTCGACCACGAATTCGCGACCCTCGCCGACGCGCGCCGACGCGTCGAAATCCTCGGCCACGCCGCCGATCAAAAACCCCGGCTTGCGTCCCGCCTGCTCCAACAGGAACGCCAACAGCGTGGTGGTGGTGGTTTTGCCGTGCGTGCCCGCCACCGCCAACGTATCGCGACCGGGCAGCACGTACTCGCGCAGCCACGCCGCGCCGGAGGTGTAGTGCAAACCGCGATCCAGCACGTGCTCGACCGCCGGATTACCGCGCGAAAGCGCATTGCCGACGACGATTTCCTCGCAATCCGGCGAAATATTGTCGGCCGTGTAGCCCTGCCGCAACACGATGCCCAGCCGTTCGAGCTGCGTGGACATCGGCGGATACACCGCCTGATCGCTGCCCTCAACCGTATGCCCGAGTTCGCGCGCCAACGCGGCCACACCGCCCATGAAGGTGCCGCAGATGCCCAGAATATGTA
>JAGNNB010000495.1 GCA_017990865.1 Lysobacteraceae bacterium | reverse complement strand
CAAGGATGCGACGGGGCGCTTGCGTGTCGCCGCAGCCACCATGGTTGGCGACAAAGGCATAGAGCGCACCCGTGCGCTGGTTGAAGCCGAGTGCGACGTGATCATCGTCGACACCGCGCATGGCCATGCGCAGGGCGTGATCGATCGCGTGGCCTGGGCGAAGAAAGCATTCCCGGCGCTGCAGATCGTCGGCGGCAACATCGTCACCGGCGACGCCGCGCTGGCATTGGAACAAGCGGGCGCTGATGCGGTGAAAGTCGGCGTCGGCCCGGGTTCGATCTGCACCACGCGGATCGTCGCCGGCGTCGGCGTGCCGCAGATCACAGCGGTATCGATGGTGGCCGAAGCGCTGCAGGACCGCATTCCGCTGATCGCCGACGGCGGTATTCGCTACTCGGGCGATATCGGCAAAGCGATCGTGGCCGGCGCCTCGTCGATCATGATCGGCGGCCTGTTCGCCGGCACCGAAGAAGCGCCGGGCGAAACCGAATTGTTCCAGGGCCGCAGCTACAAGAGCTACCGCGGCATGGGCTCGTTGGGTGCGATGGAGAAGGGCTCGAAAGACCGCTATTTCCAGGACGCCAGCGATGCCGACAAACTCGTCCCCGAAGGCATCGAAGGCCGCGTCCCGTATCGCGGCCCGCTCGCGAACGTGGTGCACCAACTCGCCGGTGGCTTACGCGCCACGATGGGGTATGTCGGCTGCGCGACCATCGAGGACATGCGCAAGAAACCGTCGTTCGTGAAAGTGACGGGCGCCGGGCAGCGCGAGAGTCACGTGCATGATGTGCAGATTACGAAAGAGCCGCCGAATTACAGGATGAGTTGAGCCGATGTCGAAGAATTTCCTTTTTCGGAATGTCGTTCTTTTGCTGGTGATGTTGTCGGTAGCGGGTTGCATCCCTACCACTCATCGCGTCTACAAGGGCTTCCGGCGTCCGCTCGACGAAGTCGCAATCATACGTGGAACGGAGGCGAGCTATTTCAGGGTCCAGATTCGCAATGTCGACGGCAAGAAGCTGGATCCTGATAACGGGTTTGCGAATATCGTCCATGTGCTTCCTGGGCGGCGCAAAGTCACGGCTCTGTTTGCCGGTGCTGGCTGGAGCACCCAGGCTTTTTTTGAAGTCGATGTCGAGGCTGGCGAAACATACGAAGTCAGATTCGATGCGGACGCAACATTCGGAGATGACGGTGCTGTCGATTTGCGAAAAATTTACGTCTACGCGGTGAACAAGGGGGAGACGGTTCTTTCCGTCGACCGATGGACTCCATTGCAGCGTGTCGAGATCAATATTCCGATCACGATCACAATCGGAAATTGATTCGTGATGTACGGCATTCATAGCGACAAGATACTCATTCTGGACTTCGGCGCGCAGTACACGCAGCTCATCGCGCGTCGCATCCGCGAGATCGGCGTCTACTGCGAAATCTGGGCTTGGGACCACAGTCCGGCGGACATCGCGAAGTTCAATCCGAAGGGCATCATCCTCTCGGGCGGGCCGGAATCGACGACCGAGGCCGGTTCGCCGCGCGCGCCGCAAGAGGTGTACGGCAGCGGCGTACCGATCCTTGGTATCTGCTACGGCATGCAGACGATGGCGATGCAGCTCGGCGGGTTGGTCGAGGGCGGGCATCACCGCGAATTCGGTTATGCCGAAGTGGAAGTGCTTGGCGACGACAAACTGCTCGGCGCGTTGACCGATCATCCCGGCCGCGCGGGCCTCGACGTGTGGATGAGCCACGGCGACCGCGTCACGCAGATTCCCGAAGGTTTCAGCATCACCGGCCGCACCGACAGCGTGCCGATCATTGCGATGGCCGACGAAGCGCGTCGCTGGTACGGCGTGCAGTTCCATCCCGAAGTCACGCACACGAAGCAGGGCGAGACTTTGCTGCGCCGCTTCGTGCTGGATATCTGCGGCTGCCAGGCGCTGTGGACCGCGGCGAACATCATCGACGATCAGATCGCGCGCGTGCGCGCGCAGGTCGGCAGCGACGAGGTGATTCTCGGCTTGTCGGGTGGCGTGGATTCGTCCGTGGTCGCGGCGCTGCTGCATCGCGCGATTGGCGAACAACTCACCTGCGTCTTCGTCGACACCGGCCTGCTGCGCTGGAAGGAAGGCGACCAGGTCATGGCGATGTTCGCGGAACATATGGGCGTGAAAGTCGTCCGCGTCAACGCCGCAGACCGCTATTTCAAGGCGTTGGAAGGCGTGTCCGACCCGGAAGCCAAGCGCAAGATCATCGGCAACCTGTTCGTCGCGATCTTCGAAGAAGAATCGAACAAGCTGCGCAATGCCAAGTGGCTGGCGCAGGGTACGATCTATCCGGACGTGATCGAATCCGCCGGCAGCAAGACCGGCAAGGCGCACGTCATCAAGAGCCATCACAACGTCGGCGGCCTGCCCGAGCATATGAAACTCGGCCTCGTCGAACCGCTGCGCGAATTGTTCAAGGACGAAGTGCGTCGCCTCGGCGTCGAACTTGGCCTGCCGCGCGAGATGGTCTATCGCCACCCGTTCCCCGGCCCGGGCCTCGGCGTGCGCATTCTGGGCGAAGTGAAACCCGAATACGCCGAGTTGCTGGCGCAAGCCGACGCGATTTTCATCGATGAACTGCGCAAGTGGGGTTGGTACGACAAAACCTCGCAGGCGTTCGCGGTGTTTTTGCCGGTGAAATCGGTGGGAGTGGTCGGCGACGCCCGTGCTTATGAATGGGTGATCGCGCTGCGCGCGGTCGAAACCATCGACTTCATGACCGCGCACTGGGCGCATCTGCCCTACGACTTCCTCGACGAAGTCTCGCGCCGCATCATCACCGAACTGCGCGGCATTTCGCGCGTGGTCTACGACATCAGCGGCAAACCGCCGGCTAC
>JAGNNB010000494.1 GCA_017990865.1 Lysobacteraceae bacterium | reverse complement strand
GTCCTCGCGCTCTCGGGCGCCGCGTTCGCCACTCACGCGCAAGACGCCGCGACCGCTCCGGCCGAGCAAACCCAAACAGCGCCCGCAGCCGCTCAGCCGGCGCCCGCCGAAGCGCTCCCCGAAGGCATTTCCGCCCCGCCGGAAGGCATGGGTCAGATCGTCTTCTTCCGCCCGAGCAAAATGCTGGGCGCGGCGATCGGCTTCATCGTCCGCGAAGGCGAAGAGGAACTCGGCAAACTGCGCAATGCGACCTATTTCGTGCACGCCACCGCACCGGGTCAGCACAGCTATGTCGTGCATTCCGAAGCCAAGGACGTGATGAACATCGAAGTCGAAGCCGGCGAGACCTACTTCGTCTCCGGCAGCTTGAGCATGGGCGTGCTGGCGGGCCGTCCGAACCTGTCGCCTTCGGATCAATCGACGTTCGAAGCCGCCGCGAAGAAATTGAAACCGTCGAAGCCGCTGAAGCCGAAAAAATAAGATCCGGCGAAAGCATCGCCCGTTTCGCGAAGAAGGCCGCTCACGCGGCCTTCTCTTTGCGCGTCACACGCGTCGGGTCAAATGCGATCCATCGCCGTCGAAACGGCACCGATGGCACGCTGCATTGATCGGGCGGCTTCCGACGGAACAGTGCGCGCGACCGTTTCGGCGAGCGCAAACGCCACCGCCATCCGCAACATCGTGGGCGCGACGTACGCGCGATGCGTACGATCGATCGAGCGCATGTACAGCGCGCCGAAGACGTTGCGATTGCGCACGCGGGTGCCGAGCGAAAAACGCGCATCGCCGTTCGGCAGAAGTTCCACCGCGGCGCAGGATCGGAATCGCAGATGTTTGTCGTCCGCACCGAGGACGACCTGGGCGCAGCGATCCGCCGCATCCACCGCCTGCCCGAGCACCGGATACTGACCCGCGAATCGTTGCGGCGCATCGCCCAACAGCGACGACACCGGGCATCCCAACGGCGAGGTCCGCAGCCCCAGAGGTTTCACCAGCGCATTGCGGAACGACATCAGCCGCGATACGCCGCTTGGGCGATTGCACAGAAATCCTTCAAGCAAACCGGCGAGGAGCGCGCTGGCCGATGCCGACGGCAATTCGGCCGCGGGGACATCCAAGACGAAGTGATCCTGGTGATCGAAACCATCCGCGAACTGATGCCGCAGCAAGGAATGCGTCGGCGGCGCATCGTGCGCATGTACCGGCCGCGTGCGGGGCTCGACCAAGAACCCGACCGGCCGTCGCCACCGCGCCAATGCGCCGCGCACGCGACCCGACGCGCGACGCGTCCGGGCGCAGAATCGTCCGCGCATCGAGGTCGTCGCGGCTTTCAGCGACAACGCGACCGTCGGAACCGCATCGGTATCGATCGCGGGCAGCAAGGCGACCACCTCATCGGGCAATACCTCCGTGAGCGTCGGAATATCGGCGGCATCGGCGAGCACCTGCGCGCGTTGCGCAGGCGCCAAATCTCCGCCCAACTCGTTGGTGTGACACGACAGCGCGAATAAGGCCGGATGGCCCGCATAGCGGTCCAGCGGCAAGAATTGATGCCATGTGCCGCCGCCGAAGCGCACGGTGAACAGGCTGTCGGGCGGAATCTCGACGTGCCGCAGCGCGTCGACGAAGACGCGAGGATCGCGTTCGATCTGCGCCGTGGACGCGGTCGAGAACCGCAGGAGTGCGCCGCCGCTACCCGAAATCGCGGTGAACACGCGATGGCCGGCATGGCGGTGAAACGGATGGCCCTGCGCGCCGACCACGAAGCTGTAAAGCGAACTGGCGTCGCCGCGTTCGAAATCGGTACCGCCGATGCGCGCCGATGGCTCGTCCAAGGCGTCGACGTAGCTGTCGTGACCGCGCTGCAACGCCGCGGTGGCGGCGATCAACGGACTGCCGGCACCGATGCCGATTTGCGCGATCAATATGACCTCGACCGGCAATCCGCCCGAACACGAAGGCAAGCGCACGGTCGGAAAGGTCTCGATTTTGCGCGTCGTGCGGTTCGCCGAGCTTCGATCGGCGACGGCGGGATGAGCGGGACGACGACTCATGGGACGCTCTCCTCGCCCGCGTCGGCGACGCCTGCATCGGTTTTCCCGCCGCGCGCCCGCCGTTTGCTCTCCCGCTTCAACGGACCGGCGACCGGGCACACCTCCGCCGCCCAGGCGAAGATCGTGTTGGTCAGCCGCTCGGGCACCAGCTTGAAATAGACAAATTGCCCGCGTTTCTCGCGCTGGATCAAACCGGCGTCCTCGAGAATGCGCAAATGGCCCGAGAGGGCCGGCTTGCTGAAGTCGAACCGGGCGGCGATCTCGCCGGCGGTCAGCTCGCCCTCGTTGAGATACGCGAGGATCTTGCGGCGTGCGGTGGAAGCGAGGGCTTCGAAGACGCGGTCCATGGGGCACCCCTTCATTAATTAAGTAATTACCTAATTAATGTCTTACGTCATCACCCCTCCTGTCAAGCGCCCTGGGAGACGACCGACCTCGCGGCGCCCACAGGGGCCGCTCCGGCACCGCCTAGCCCAACGCCACCCGGTTCCGCCCTTCGCGTTTCGCGCGGTAGAGCGCGTCGTCGGCGCGTTTGAGCAAGGATTCGCTGTCGCTGTCGGCGGCGGTCAATTCGACGACGCCGAAACTCGCGGACAGGCGCGCGTCTTCTCCGTCGCCGTGCAAACGCGCGGATTCGATCGCGCCGCGCAGGCGTTCGGCGATCGCCTCGGCGTCCGCGCGCGTTGTCGCGGGCGACACGATCAAGAATTCTTCGCCGCCGATGCGGCCGACGCGATCCTCGGCGCGCAGACCATCCGCGACGAGCCGCGCGACGGACGCCAGCACTCGGTCGCCGACGCCATGGCCGTATCGATCGTTGATGCGCTTGAAG
>JAGNNB010000493.1 GCA_017990865.1 Lysobacteraceae bacterium | reverse complement strand
GATCTCCGGTGCGATACAAACGCTCGCCGGGCCGGAACGGATCGTCGATATACCGTTCCGCCGTCAACGCCGGGCGATGCAGATACCCTCGGCCCACGCCGATGCCGCCGATATACAACTCGCCCACAGCGCCGACCGGCACGATGCCGCGCGCGCCATCCAAAATTCGGACGTAGACGTTAGGAAGCGGACGGCCGATGTTCGGGCGCAATCGCCGCTGGCCGTCTCCCGCGCCGATGCGTTGGATCGTCGCGTCCACGGTGCATTCGGTCGGGCCGTACACGTTGAAATAGCGGCCGATTTCGGCGTCCGCCAAACGCGCCCAGAGCGTCGCTGTAACCGATTCGCCGCCGACCAGAACCGTCAGTTCGCGTAACGATGCGCGGTTCAGCAATCCGGCATCGACGAGCGCTGCCAATTGCATCGGCGTGCAGTCGAAGACATCGATGGCTTCGCGCTCCAGGAAAGCCAGCATCGCCGAAGGGTCGACGCGAACGTCCTGCGGCACGATCGTCACGCTATCGCCCGAGAGCCATTGCAGCCACGCTTGCACGGAGGCGTCGAAGAACAACGGGGCGTTCATCGCGACCCGCAACCGCGCCGGAGCGTCGTTCGGGAACGATTCGTCGCGCAGGGAACGCCAAAGATTGTGCGCGCTGCGATGCTCGATCATCGCGCCCTTCGGCACGCCGGTGGAGCCCGAGGTGTAGATGACGTATGCAAGACGATCCGAACGCGATACGACGGTTTCCGGATTCTGTTCGGATGCGGCCGCGAAATCGCGCGCTTCGTCCATACACAACACCGGACACGTCGCCTCGGTCAGCGCGGCGCGCAGCGAGGTATCGGTAAGCGTCGCGAACGGCGCGCTGTCGTCGAGGATTTGGCGCAATCGCGGCGGCGGCGACGACGGATCGATCGGAAGATATGCGGCTCCTGCCTTGAGAACGCCCAACAGGCCGACCATCAAGTCGATACCGCGATCCATGAACAACGCGACCACGCTCTCCGCGCCGATGCCCATTCCCAACAACGTATGCGCGACCCGGTTGGCGCGCCGATTCAATTCGGCGTAGTCGATTTCGAGGCCGTTCCAGCGCAACGCGATGGCATCGGGATCTCGCTTCGCTTGGGCTTTGAACGAACGATGCAGACATTGTTCGTCGCCGTAGTCGACCGCCCGAAAGCCGCCGTCGAGCAGCCGCTTGCGCTCGCCCTCGCCGCACATAGGCAGCTCGAGCGCGCGCGCATCCGACGCATCCGAATTCGCCGCCATGCCGCGCAGAGTTTCACGCAAATATCCAAGATAACGTTCCACCGTCTCGCGATCGAACAACGCCGAGGCGTATTCGACGACGCCGACGATGCAACCGTCGCGCTCGCCGAGATTGAGCGTCAGATCGAATTTCGATGCGTTGTGCGGCAGCGACGCGCGCCCGCACCGCAAATCGCTGAAGTCGAAATCGTCGGCTTCGATGTCCTGCCACGCGAACATGACCTGGAACAGCGGGCCGTAGCTCAGGCTCCGCACCGGGTTCGCCTGCTCCACTACTTGCTCGAACGGCAGTTCCTGATGCTCCTGCGCCGTCAGCGACAACGTCTTCACACGCTCCAACGCCTGCGCCACCGTCGGGCCGTCGCTCAGGTCCACCCGCAGCGCCAGCGTGTTCACGAAGAACCCGATCAACCCCGCGATCTCGCTCCGGCTCCGGTTCGCCACCGGCGTCCCGATCACTACCTCGCCCTGACCCGACAGCCGCGACATCACCACCGACCACGCCGTCAGCATCAGCATGAACAGCGTCGTCCCCGTCCGCAGGCCCAGCGCCTTCAGCGATGCGGTCAGGTCCGGGTCGAGTTCCACACCGACCAAACCACCGCGATAATCCTGCTCCGCCGGCCGTGGGCGGTCCGTCGGCAGTTCCAACAAGGCAGGCGCGCCGCGCAGGGTCTCCCGCCAATATGTCGCTTCTTTCTCCAGACGCTCGCCCTGCAGGCGCTCGCGTTGCCAGGCCGCGTAGTCCGCGTACTGGATCGGCAGCGGCGGCAGCGGGTCGCCTTCGCCGCGGCGGTGCGCCGTGTACAGCGCGCTCAGTTCCCGCGCCAGCACGCCCATCGACCAGCCGTCGGAGACGATGTGGTGCATCGTCAACACCAGCACGTGATCGTCGATATCCAGCCGCACCAGCAACCCGCGGATCAGCGGGCCGCGCTGCAGATCGAACGGGCGCCGCGTCTCTTCGGTCAGGACGGTGTCCAGCGCCGCCTCGCGCGCCGATGCGTCCAGGCCGCTCAGATCCTGCTCCCGCAGCGCGAACGGCTGCGGCGGATCGATCTTCTGGTAGGCCTCGCCTTCCACCGCCTCGAACCGCGTCCGCAGGCTCTCGTGGCGCGATACCAACGCGTCCAACGACCCACGCAACGACGCGCTATCCAACGAACCTTGCAGTCGAAGCGGCAGGCGGATGTGGTAGGCGGCGCTACCGGCCTGCGTCTGCGAGAGGAACCACAACCGCTGTTGCGCGAACGAGAGCGGCAATCGATTGCCATCGCGCGGGACCATCGAAATCGGGGGATTGGGCTGTTGTGCGCGGCGCAGGGCTCGAAACTGTTCGGGGGTGAGTTGGCTCAGCGCTTCTTTCGACAACATGACGAACTCCTTGCGATACGCGAGCCGCGACGCGAGCGCGGTTCGCTTCTGTCGCGTCGACGACAGAACGGCCGCCTGTTTCCGTTCGCATCGTCCGAACAGCGGCGAACCGAACTTGCCGAACCTCGCACCGATGCGAGTATTGGGCCGGAAACGGCGATCGACCGTCCGCAGCAAACGAATGCGGACTCCGATCGCGGCGACACTTTGCGATGGGGGATGGCGCGAACGGTACCGCTC
>JAGNNB010000068.1 GCA_017990865.1 Lysobacteraceae bacterium | reverse complement strand
TCTTCCGAACTCAGCGCATCGACTTGCAGCGCCGGGTCCTCGGCGATGCCCGCTTCGCGCAGCACTTGCTCGCAGCCGCGGTAGCGCGCGTGGAATTCGGGGTAATGGCTGGACGCATCGCCGAGGAAGGCGATGCTGCGGCGCCCCATGGCCAGCAGGTGTTCGCCGACCATGCGCCCGCCCGCGACATTATCGCAGCCGATCGACACGCCGGGCTGATCCGGCAGCACCGCGCCCCAACGCACGAAATGCGTGCCTTGCTCGACCAAACGCACGAGTTTCGGGCGGTAATCGATGTAATCGCCATAGCCGAGCAGAATCAGCCCATCGGCTTTCATGCTGTCTTCGTAATCGGCGTGCCAGTCGTCGGAAAGCTGCTGGAACGAGACCAGCAAATCGTAGCCGTGGCGCGCGCAGGCGCGGGTGATCGAGCCCAGCATCGCCAGAAAAAACGGGTTGATGTTGGAGTCGTCGGCGGTGGGATCCTC
This sequence comes from Lysobacteraceae bacterium, assembly GCA_017990865.1. Classification (GTDB taxonomy): domain Bacteria; phylum Pseudomonadota; class Gammaproteobacteria; order Xanthomonadales; family Xanthomonadaceae; genus Lysobacter_I. The sequence continues at coordinate 10,168 of JAGNNB010000068.1, read as the reverse complement.
GAACAGCAGCAGCGCCAGGGTGCCGGCGCGCTGGGTGCGCAAACTCGACGCGCGGCGATCCACCTTGTAGTTCAGTTCTTTCACCGCATCCATCACCCGCTTGCGGGTTTCGGCGTTCACCAGCGGACTGCCGCGCAACACCCGCGACACCGTCGCTTGCGAAACGCCGGCGCGGTGCGCGATATCGACCGAAGTGGCTTTGGTTTTGCGTTGGCGCATGGGGGAGGCCGAGGCGAATCGAGGTTCCAGTGTAGAACCTTCGGCATTCGCCTGCATGCGCGCGACGTCGATGATCGCCTACTGACGCCGATCGTTCGCCCGCTTGACTCCCGAACCCATCGGCGTAGCATTCGCACCAAGCCTCGGGACAGACCCGGGGCGAGTATCCAACCACCACCGTGAGGGAGCCTCATGGAACACGCGATCCCCGCCGCAGCGTCTGCGGCCAAAGCCAACACCGCATCGTCGTCCGGCACCGCCGCTTTCGACTATCTGGTCTTCATCGGGCGTTTCGAGCCCTTCCATCACGGCCACGCCGCCGTCGCCCGTCACGCGCTGAGCAGGGCCAAGAAGCTCATCTTTCTCGTCGGTTCCGCCGATACGCCGCGCACCATCAAGAACCCCTGGACCGTCGCCGAACGCGCGGTGATGATCCAAAGCGCGCTCTCCGAACACGCCGATCGCCTGCTGATCCGCCCGCTGCGCGATCATCTGTACAACGAAAGCCAGTGGATCGCTGCGGTGCAGCGCGCGGTGAACGATGCCATCAAATCCGACGGCGGCGACGCGGCCGCGAAGATCGGTTTGATCGGTCAGGACAAAGACGCCTCCAGCTATTACCTGCGCGAATTTCCGCAATGGCCGCTGGTGGACGTGCGCCACACCGAAACCTTATCGGCCACGGAATTGCGGCGTTATCTGTTCGAGGCCAACAAACTCGACAGCCACGGCGGCTTGATGCTGATTCGCGCCAACGTGCCGACGCCGGTGTTCGATATGCTCGATGCCTTCCGCAAGAATTCGCCGGCGTTCACGCAATTGGTGGCGGAATATCAGTTCATCGAGAAATACAAGGCGGCCTGGGCCGATGCGCCGTACGCGCCGACCTTCGTCACGACCGATGCGGTGGTGGTGCATTCCGGGCATGTGCTGCTGGTGCGCCGCCGCGCCGAGCCCGGCAAAGGGCTCTGGGCGCTGCCGGGCGGTTTCGTCGACCAGAACGAAGGCCTGTTCGAGTCCTGCGTGCGCGAATTGCGCGAAGAAACCCGATTGAAGATTCCCGAACGCGTGCTGAAAGGTTCGCTGAAGCATCAGCATGTCTTCGATCACCCGGATCGCAGTTTGCGCGGGCGCACCATCACCCACGCCTACCATTTCGATTTCCCCATCGGCGAATTGCCCGAGGTGCGCGGCGGCGACGATGCCGACAAGGCGCGCTGGATTCCGGTCAGCGAGGCGCTGGAGATGGGGCCGCAGTTGTACGAGGACCATCTGCATATCCTCGAGTTTTTTCTCGGTCGCGGTTGATGCGACCGCAGGCACACGATGTTTTCCCCGCCGCCGGATAGACCGGCGGCCTCACTCGACGCGAAGGAGCTTCCGTCATGCATGCTCGCAACACCCTGTCCCTCGACAATCTTCTCCTCAACACCGACAGCTACAAGGCCAGCCACTGGCTGCAATATCCGTCCGGCACCGACGCGACATTCTTCTATGTCGAATCGCGCGGCGGCGTGTACGACCGCACCGTGTTCTTCGGCTTGCAGGCCATCCTCAAGCAATATCTGAGCGAACCGATCACGCACGCCGATATCGATGAGGCGAAGGAACTCTACGCCGCGCACGGCGAGCCGTTCAACGAAGCGGGCTGGCGCGATATCGTGGATCGACTCGGCGGCCACTTGCCGGTGCGTATCCGCGCGGTGCCCGAAGGCACGGTGGTGCCGACGCATCAGGCCTTGGTGACGATCGAATCGACCGACCCGCAGGCGTATTGGGTGCCGTCGTATCTGGAAACGATGCTGCTGCGTCTGTGGTACCCGGTGACGGTGGCGACGATCAGTTGGCATGCGAAACAGACGATCCGTCAGTTCCTCGAACGCACCAGCGACGACCCCGCGGGACAACTGCCGTTCAAGCTGCACGACTTCGGTGCGCGCGGCGTGTCCAGCGCCGAATCCGCCGCGATCGGCGGTTGCGCGCATCTGGTGAATTTCATGGGCACCGACACGGTATCGGGTTTGCTCGCCGCGAAAGCCTATTACCACGCGCCGATGGCGGGCTTCTCGATTCCCGCCGCCGAGCACAGCACCATCACCAGTTGGGGCCGCGAACGCGAAGTCGAGGCGTATCGCAACATGCTCAAGCGGTTCGCGAAACCCGGCGCGATCGTGGCCGTGGTCTCGGACAGTTACGACATCTACCACGCCATTCGCGAACACTGGGGCAAGACGTTGAAAGACGAAGTGATCGCCTCCGGCGCGACGGTGGTGATCCGTCCCGACTCCGGCGACCCGGTGGCCGTGGTGCATCAGTGCATGGAATTGCTCGACGAGGCGTTCGGGCACACGATCAATGGCAAGGGCTACAAAGTGCTGAACCATGTGCGCGTGATCCAGGGCGACGGCATCAACCCGACCAGCCTCCGCGCGATTCTCGAACGCGTCACCAGCGCAGGTTACGCCACCGACAACATCGCCTTCGGCATGGGCGGCGCGTTGCTGCAGCAGCTCAATCGCGATACGCAGAAATTCGCGCTGAAATGTTCCGCCGCGCGCGTGGACGGCCGTTGGATCGACGTTTACAAGGATCCGGTGACCGACAAGGGCAAACAAAGCAAGCGCGGACGCATGACCCTGCTGACGCATCGCGAGTACGGCAGCTTCAAGACCGTGCCGGTGCCGCCGGAAGCCGCGTCGTTGGCCGATGTCGAAAAGCCGCTGGGTTTCGACGACGCGATGACGACGGTGTGGGAAAACGGTCGCTTGCTGCAGGACTGGACGTTCGAGGCGATCCGCGCCCGCGCCGACGCCGCGAGGCTCTGAGCGATGGACATGCCGGTCGCGCTTCGACGGTCGGCCGAGACGCACGTCGACGCGTCCTGCGTTCCCGCCGCGCTGTGGGCGCATCTGCGCGGCGCAGCGCCCGCGTTGCTGCGTCGCGCGCCGCCGGCCGGCGATCCGTCGCGTTGGGTGTCGCATCGCATCGGCGAACGCGCGTACAGCGTCGCGCAACCGATCACGTTCACGCCCTACGCCGCGGCGCGGCCGTGTTCGGCGCGCTGTCGGTTCTGTTCGGAAGCGCTGCGCCCGCGCGAGGGCGGGCGCGCCGCCAGCGCGCTACGCCCGCAGGACGATTATGTCGACGCCTTGCGCGGTGCGCTCGCGCAACTGCGCGGGTTGCCGATGTCGTATTCGCTCTCTGGATTGGAAACCACCGACGATGCGGCGTGGTGCACGGCGATGCTGCGCACGCTCGAAGATGCCGCGCGCGCAGGCGTGCCGGTCGCCGATCGCGTGCTGTACAGCAACGGCGCCGGGTTCGCGCAGGCGCAGGGCGAGGCCTTGCTCGAAGCCTTCGTCGCGTTCGGCCTGTCGTGGGCCGAATTGTCGCGTCATCACCCGGACGAACGCGTCAACGACGCGATCATGCGCTTTCGCGACGGCGAACCGATCGCGAGCAACGTTGCGTTCGAACGCGTCGCGCGCGAATTGTCGGCGCGGCAACCGCTGCGGATGGTGTGCATCGTCCAGCGCGGCGGTATCTGCGATGCGCGCGGCGTCGAGGATTACGTGACCTGGGCGCGCCGGCTCGGCGCCGACACGGTGATCTTTCGCGAGTTCTCGCGCCTGGGCGATGGCTATCGCGATACCGGCAGTCGTCGTTACATCGATGCCACGCGGGTCGCGATCGACGACTTGATCGCCGATTGCGCCGCCGCGCCGTCGTGGCCCGCGTGGACGCCGCTGGCCGTCACCGACGGCTATTACTTCTGGAACCTGCGCATGCGCCATCCCGACGGTGTCGAGGTGGTGTTCGAGTCCTCGGATTACACGGCGATGCATCGTCGCCACGCCTCGGGCGATCTGTACAAACTGGTCTTCCATGCGAACGGGCGCCTGTGCGCGGGTTGGTCGCCCGATCGCGACGTGTTGTGGAGCGCGGACGATGCTTGAACGCAGTTGGACGTTGCTGGAACCCGATCCGCCCGAGCATCGCTTGCCTGAGGATCTAGGCGCACGCGATGTGTTTGGTGGGCGCGACTGCGGTTGGGTGTCGCAGATGCGGCCGTTCGTGCGCGCGTATTCGCGACCGGGCGAGACCGTGTTCGATCCGTTCTGCGGCTTCGGCACGACGCTGTTGGCCGCGGCGCTGGAAGGGCGCGACGGCTACGGGATGGAGATCGACGGCGCCCGTGCCGATCTCGCGCGCGAACGTCTGCGCCGACACGGCATCGAACCGCGCATCGTCCGCGGTACGTTACCCGCGAAAAAACCGCTCGATCGCATCGATGTATGCCTCACCAGCGTGCCGTATTTCGGTTGCCGCTGGCCTGGACGCGCATGGACCGGCCAATGCTACGCCGCACCCGATTTCGACACGTATTTGATGGCGATGCGCGCGATCTTCCATGCCGTGCGCGAGGCGCTGCCCGAGGACGGCTATTGCATCGCGATGGCGGAGAACGTGCGAGTCGATGGGCGCACGCTGCCGGTCGCGTGGGAGATCGCGCGCATTCTCGACAGTCTGTTTCTGGCCTGCGACGAGCGCGTACTGTGCTATCCGCCACGCGAGGAGATGACGCCCGGCGATTCGTCGATGCCGGACAATGCGCGCGACGCCGCGATGCGCAACGATCGCACGCACGAATACGCGCTGATCTATCGCAAGCGTCGGCCGGCGATCGATCTCGAACGCACGCGCGCATTCCTGTATGCGCTGCGCGAGGCGGGTTTCGATGCCGCCATGCACGGCAGTTTCGTGCCCTGGGCCGAGGGCGACGCGCCCGCAGGCACGCGCCGTCCGAACGACGTCGACCTTTGGGTGCGCGACGACGCGGCGGCGTGGTCGGCCTTGTTGCGCTGGCTGCGCGCGCGGGGATTCCGGCTCACGGTGTGGGGCGAACCGGCGACCGCCGAGACGGGTCTGGAAATGCTGCGCGAGCGCCATTATCTGCGCGCCGAGCGCATCGACGGCGACGGCGCGATGGTGCGGGTCGATTGGAGTCTCGCGCCCGAGGCGTGAACCGTCGCGGTCGCCGCTTCGTCGCATCCGCAGGACGGTTCGATCGACATCGTCTTCGCGCATAATCGGCGGCGGATCATATCGTCTGGGGGTTCGATGCTCGGTTGGATCAGTCAATTGCTCGGCGGCGGGTCGGCGGACTTGCCGGCCGGCGTGCCCGCCGAGTGGGCGAAAGCGCTCGAAACGCAGTTGTCGCCGCTCGATAAAGTCAAAGGCCTGCGCGCCGGTTTCGCTCGCGACGCGCTGCGGTACGTCTTGCACGGCGAGCCGTTGTCGGTGTTGCAGGACGCGGCGCAGCACGACGAGATCTGCGCTGGGCTCGGCTTGGCCGGTTATGTGAGCGATGAACAAAAGGCCGCCGCGCAACGCGCGGCCTTGTACGCGACGTTCGAATCGATACCGGTCGAGGTCATGCTGCGCTGGGGGCAGTTCCTCGCCGCGTCGCTCAAGCCCCAGCATTGGGGCGCGATGCTGAAGATCGCCGGCAACGCCGAATGGGCCGAAGCGCTGCTGCTGCACGCCAGCGGCCGCCGCGTGAACGTGTGGGGCGGCGATGCGCCGGTGGTGAAAGGCGTGACTGCCGCGGGCATCGAACGCTTGTTGGACGCGGCCGGCATCGCGCCGTCGGCGCTGGCCGTCGCCGCGTTCGGCACGCCGATCGATTCCACTTATTCGCAGGCCGAAGTGCGCGCGAAGATGTTCGCCACCATGCGCGACTATTCCGACGCCGTGCTTCGGCATCGCGATGCGGTGCGTCCGCTGCTCGCGGCCACGGCGACGCATCAACGCCGGCATATGCTCAATCTGCTGGCGACGTTGAACGACACCGCGCTGCGCGAATTCGTCGGCGAAATTGTCGAGTTCGCCGCCTCCAGCAGCAAGCAGGCGCGCGCGGCGGCCGAACCCTTGGTGCTGCGCTGCGCCGACGCCGCGATCGAGCCGCTGAAAGCGCTCGCCGCGAGCGGCAAGCCGGAGCAGCGACAGCACACCTTGCGCCTGCTTTGGACCTTCGCCGGCAAACGCGACGACGAGGCTCTGCGCGCATTTGCGCGCGAAACCGCAACGGCCGACAAGGCGGCGACGGTGCAATCGTTGGTGCAGGAATGGGACGCCGCGGTCGAGAACCACGCGGCGATGGACGCCTACGAATACGACGTGCCGGAGATCGCGAGCTGGGTCGTCGCCGCGACGCCTGCGTTCGATGCAGCGCTGAAACGTTTGTGGAACGAAATCAATACGTCGATCGAGCGCAGCAACAAACAGGCGCGCGAGCATTACGAGCGCGGCAAAGCGCAGGGCCACAACTGGCGCCTGCATCAGGAACCCGAATTTTCCGGCTCCGATTTCGAAAACCTGCGCAATTACCTCGCCGGCGCGCAGCCGCGTTGGCGCGGCGAACACCGCCAGCGCAATGTGTACTGGCAGCACGCAGGCCCGGCCCTGCAGAAGCTGGCCGGCGACGCCGTCACCACCCCGGTGGCGTTGACGAAACTGCTGAATTATTTCGGCCTGCTGGGCGATCGCGACCGCACGCCGAACTACGTCGCCGTCAACGCGTTCAACGCGCTGCATCGCGCGACCGGAACGCCGACGCTGTTGGAGCTCGCGAAGCTCGTCGAGCCGTTCGGCGTCGATGCCAACGGCGTACTCGGCGCGTACTGCTACGGCTGGAATTCGGTGCTGGGCAAGGACTGGCCGAACGAGGCGGTCTGGCCGTTCTTCGCGCATCACTTGGACGTGCTGGAACAACGGCTGCGGATGACGTCCGGCCACGATTATTCCTTCGATCGCAAGGGCCTGTTCCGCGCGGTCGCGACGTTCCCCACGCCACCGGCCAGCCTGATCAACGCGATGTTCGATCTCGCATTGGGCACCGCGAAAAGCGAACGCGCGCCCGCGCAGGTCGCCTTGGCGAATCTGCCGGGCAAGGAAGCGCGCATCGTCGCCGCGCTGGAAGACGGCAAGTCCGAAGTGCGCGCGGTCGCCGCGCAGTGGCTGCATGCGCTGCGCCATGAGCCCGCGATTCCGGCGCTGGAAGCGGCGGTGGCGAAAGAGAAGCACGATGTCGCCAAAGGCGCGATGCTGGACGCGCTGCAAGCCTTGGGACGCCCGGTCGAACGTTATCTCGATCGCGACAAGCTCGTGGCCGAAGCGCGCAAGGCGCTGGCGAAAGACGCGCCCAAGGACTTGGCGTGGTTTCCGTGGGCGGCGTTGCCGGCCGTGCATTGGGCCGATCACGGCGAGGCGGTGCCCGACGACGTGCTGCGTTGGTTCCTGGTGCAGGCGGTGAAACAGAAATCGCCGGAACCCAATGCGGTCTTGCGCAAATACTGCGGGATGTTCGCGCCGCGCGAACGCGAAGCATTGGGGCAATGGGTGCTGGAGACGTGGATGGCCGAGGACATTCGGCCGATCGCGCCGGAAGCGGCGATGAAACAGGCGCAGTCGCATGCGCAGGCGATGCACGGTTACATGAACAGTCATCCGCAGTACTACAAGGACGATCCGAACTTCGGCAAATCGGTGGAAGAGCTGGTCGTCGCGTATTTGCCGGGTTTCTTGCGCCAGCCGGCGGGTTCGGCGATCGGCAGCAAGGGTCTGCTCGCGGTCGCGGCGGCCTGCGCGGCCGAGCGCGCCGCCGCGCCGACCGGCCGTTATCTCAAGGAGTATTACGGCACGCGCGCCGCGCAAGGCAAGGCGTTGATCGCGATGTTGGCGTGGATCGAGCATCCCACCGCGACGCAATTGATGCTGTCCATCGGCAGCCGCTTCCGCACCAAGAGTTTTCAGGAGGAAGCGACGCGGCAGGCCGAAGCCTTGGCCGATCGCAAAGGCTGGACGCTGGCGGAACTGGCCGATCGCACGATGCCCAGCGCGGGGTTCGACGAAAGCGGCGTGTTGGAGTTGAGCTACGGCGAACGCGCCTTCGTCGCGAAACTGATGCCGGACTTCAAGATCGAGCTGTTCAATCCCGACGGCAAGAAGATCGCGAACTTGCCCGAGCCGCGCCTCGACGACGACGCCGAGCACGCGAAAGACGCGAAAAAAGCGCTCTCGAACGCGAAGAAGGAAATCAAGAATATCGCGACGCTGCAGACCGACCGTCTGTACGAAGCGCTCTGCACCGAGCGCGATTGGCCGGCGGAGGATTGGGCGCGTTATCTCAACCGACATCCGGTCGTGCGCCGTCTGTGTCAGCGGTTGATCTGGTGCGTGGTCGAAGGCGACAAGACGCTGGCGACGTTTCGACCGCTAGACGACGGCAGCCTCACCGACGTGGACGATAACGCCATCGAATTGCCGGCCGATGCGCGCGTGCGCATCGCCCACGATTCCAATCTTGATGCCGAGACCGTCGCGCGTTGGCAGCAGCATTTGCTCGACTACGAAGTGAAGCCGCTGTTCCAGCAGCTCGGCAAAGGCACGTATGCGCTGCCTGAGAACCGCCGCAAGGACACGGCCATCGTCGATTTCGAGGGCCATTTGATCGAAGCCTTCGCGCTGCGCGGGCGTGCGTTGAAACTCGGTTACACCCGCGGCCCGGCGGAAGACGGCGGCTGGTTCCACGTCTACGAAAAACGTTTCCCGACGCTGGGCTTGAATGCGACCATCGAATTCACCGGCAATCCGCTGCCTGAAGAGAATCGCACCGTCGCCCTGCTCAAGTTGAGCTTCTCGCCCGCGGGCGAGAGCGGTTGGCAACGCGGCGAAACCGCGCTGGAAGACGTGCCGAAGGTGCTGTTGTCCGAGTGCTACAACGATCTGCGCCTGATCGCCGCCGACGGCAGCGGCTACGACGCCGAGTGGCAAAAGAAGAGCGAGTATTGAGATGAACGCGACCGCGCAAACCACGCCGCAACACCACCCGCAAACCGTCCTCCGCGCCCCCGCCGAGCGCGTCTACGCCGACGAATTGGCCAAGCTGGCCGAACGCGACAGCGGCCCGCGCCCGGATGGTTGGAAGCTCTCGCCGCGCGCGGTGCGCAGTTTCATCGTCGGTGACGACAAACTCGGCATTCGCCGCAAGTTCTATGGCGACGATGCACTGATCGACCGCTGCATCGTGACCTTGATGAGCAGTCGCGGATTGTTGCTCGTCGGCGAGCCCGGCACCGCGAAGTCGATGCTGTCGGAACTGCTGTCCGCGGCGATTTCCGGCGACGCGTCCTGCACCGTGCAGGGCACAGCGGGCACCACCGAAGATCAAATCAAATACGCCTGGAATTACGCATTGCTGCTCGCCGAAGGCCCGTCGCTGCGCGCCTTGGTGCGCGGCCCGCTGTACGACGCGATGCGGAACGGCTTGCTGTGCCGGTTCGAGGAAATCACCCGCGTGCAGCCGGAAATCCAGGACTGCCTGATCGGTCTGCTCTCGGACAAGGTGCTGCATGTGCCGGAACTCGATGGCGACGACGCTATCGTCTTCGCCGCGCGCGGCTTCAACGTGCTGGCGACAGCGAATCTGCGCGACCGCGGCGTGCATGAGATGTCCAGTGCGCTCAAGCGCCGCTTCAACTTCGAGACAGTGCGCCCGATCGCCGACCGCAAACTGGAAACGCAGTTGGTGCGCGATCAGACCGAAGCGCTGTTCCGGCATGCGCAAGTCGACGTCGAATTCGGCGCCGACGCGGTGGAACTGCTGGTCACCGCCTTCCACGACTTGCGCAACGGCGCCACCGCCGAGGGCGTGGTGGTGGAAAAGCCAACCGCGGTGATGTCCTCCGCCGAAGCGGTGGCGGTGGGTTACGCCGCCGGGTTGGATGCGCATTATTTCGGCGACGGCAGCGTCGGCGGCGAGCACATCGCCCGGCAGTTGATCGGCACCGTGCTCAAGGACAATCCCGACGACGGCAAGAAACTGCGGCATTACTTCGATGTGGTGGTGAAACAGCGCGCGCAACGCAACGCGCAGTGGAAGCGCGTA
>JAGNNB010000067.1 GCA_017990865.1 Lysobacteraceae bacterium | reverse complement strand
TCGGAAAAAGTTGGGTCGTCGACGGTCCGCATCCAGGCGGCGAAGCGTTCGACGCTTTCCGCGACAGTATCGAAGCGCGCGGCTGGCGACTCTGGATCCACAGCGGCGAGGCTTACCGGCTCGCGGACCGCGAACGCGACATGGCGGAATTACCGGGCATCGTGTTCACTTTGTCCGCGCCCGAATCGATACCCGCAGCGCACATCGATTCGGCGCTCGGCGAGGCATGCGCCGCTTGGGAACACCGGCTCACGTGGCTTCCTCTGGCCGAAGCCTGCGGCGCGGACACACAACCGCACAGCGCAGCGATCGAACGCTACGGCATTTGAGGCGACGGCCCACGCCTCGTTTCGTACGCCGTTCCGGCACCGCCGCGCGCCCACGACCGCCGCGGAATCGAGGCCGCGGCTGGGCGCGATTCGTTATTGCTCGTTTTGATCGACGATGCGTTTAACCGGCTTGTTCACCCAGCGCACGAACACACCGCGACGCATCGCGAGTTTTTGCACTTGGGACACGTAAGCGGCATCCACTTCGATGCGCGGATCGTACGTCGTGCCGGTCTTGGGCGCCGCGTCGTCGGGCCGCGCCATCGCGGCGCTCTCGGTGGTCTTGCAGCCGGACAGCGAAAGCGCCGCCAGCGCGACGATGGCTGCGCAATACTTGACGTTCATGAGCGTTCTCCCGAAGTCGGTGGTATTCCGTATCCGACGCGCCGCAAAGCGCGGGGACGCTTTCGGCTTATACGCCGGGCAGCGCGGGCCGCCAGCGCAAAGGTTGCTTTTCCGACGAACGGTCGGCATTTCGCATGCGTCGCGCGCTCAGACGCCTCGATAGGCAAATCGATCCGCGATTCGATAGGCCATTCGACTGTCGATTCCGAATCGGCTCGGGCGCAGCGTCAAACCGCCGAGGCGACCGTCCCCAACTCCGTCAACACCGTGGTGGCGTAACAGCCCGCCGGCAGCGAAAAGCGTAGCCGCAGCGCATCGGGTAATGGCCAATCGATCGTCAATTCCGTCGGTCGCAAGCGCAGGCTGCGCCGCTCCTGATTCAGGCCGGCGGCTTCCAAACCCATGCGCAGTCGGGAGGCGTCCTCGCGCGCCAAGGCATCCGTTTCGTAGGCCAAGGCCACGGATTGCGCGCGCGAAGCGCCGCGGCCCCAGAGCGGCCCGCTGGGGTGAATATCGAAGGCGGCCAAACGCGCGGCCAGCGCATCGCTCCACGGTTCGGGACCGAACACACTGCGGCTACCGTCGAGAATCCACACCTCGCCTTCCGCGCCGCGATCCCAGCAGTCGTCGGCCACGCGCGCCGCCAGCACGCGATTGAACAGTTCCGAGCGCGCGGCGGAGAGCAAATGCGTGCGCTCTTCGCGTTTGACCCGGCGGCCGGCGAACATCGCGAGGGCTTTCTCGATATTGCCGCCGCCGCGGCCAAAGCGTTGTTCGCCGAAATAGTTGGGCACGCCGCGCGATGCAATCTCGCGCACGCGTCGCTCGATCGCCTCGCGGTCGCCCTCGACCTCGCGCAAGGTCAGCGCGAAGCGATTACCGGCCAAAGCGCCGCGCGGCAATTTGCGCGCATGCCAGGCGTGATCCAGCACATCGAGATCATCGGAACGCAGCGCATCGATATCGGGCGCGATTTTTTTCGGCAGCCACACGCTGAAACGCTGCGTGGTGAGCGCGTGACGATCCTTCAGCCCGGCATAACCGATCGCCGATTCGGCGACGCCCGCCCATTGTGCGATGCGCTTCGCCGCGAACGCGGTGTTCATGCCGCGCTTGCGCACTGTGAGCAGCAAATGCTCACCGCTGCCGCTGGCCTCGAAGCCGTCGAGCTCCTCGACGACGAAATCCTCCGGCGTTTCGCGAAACCGCGCCGACAGCACCGGCGCGCCGTGCGCGGCGGGAAGCGTGTTCGGCTCAATCACGAAGCGCAACGCCCCGTAGGAGGGATGTCGCGTCGGCTTCGCGTCATACGCGCACCAACAAGCACACCGCCTGCGCGGCGATACCCTCGCCACGGCCGGCGAAGCCGAGAGTTTCGGTGGTCGTCGCTTTCACGCTGACCTCACCGACTTCGATACCGAGATCGAGCGCGATCAGACGTCTCATCTCTTCCGCATGCGGCCCGACCTTCGGCCGCTCGCAAATCAAGGTGACGTCTACGTTGCCGACCCGCCAACCGAGATTCCGGACGAGATGATCGCAATGACGCACGAACGCGCGGCTGTCCGCGCCTTTCCAACGCGCGTCGCTGGGCGGGAAATGCGTACCGATATCGCCGAGCGCCAGCGCGCCCAACATCGCATCGCACAGCGCATGCAGCGCGACATCGCCGTCGCTGTGCGCCACGATCCCGCGCGTATGCGCCACGCGCACGCCGCCGAGCATCACATGATCGCCCTCGCCGAAGGCATGAACGTCGAAACCTTGACCGATGCGAATGTTCGTCGTCATGTTCTCACCCAACGCCGCCGCGCATACGCTTTTCGATACGGCCGATGGCCGCGACTACCTCGTCGCGATGTTTCGCCGATTTGATCCACGTGGGCAGACGCATGAAATAGCTGCGATTGTGCGCGCATCCGCGCTCGCGCAGCGTCGAGAGCACGTAACGCTTGAGTTCGGCCAGGTGCGATGGGCCGAACGCCCAGATTTCGCGACTGTTGCGGCAGGGCTCGCGCCACGCCAACGACAGACCGAAGAACGGTTCGAGGCCACGTGCGATGTCGGCATCCGCCCACCAGTGCGCGGCAACCGGCTGCGAATGCCCGCAGCGTCCGCACGACGCATCGATCGTCGATGGCGCATGCGCCGGAATGCGCGCGAGCCGGCGTTCGAGCGTCACCCATCTGTGGCCGCATGCCCCACAGGCACGCGAGCCGCTCGCGACCACGGGGCCGAACCAGGGAATGCCGTCGGGCAGCGACCTGCGCCCGTACCAGGCACTGGTCGGCGCGTCGGCGACGCAAGCGCAATGTCCGCAACGGAACCGCGCCGACCAACGCCACGATTTGTCTTCCTGGCGATACTCCACCCGACCGCGCGCGCCGCATGCCGGGCACAGCACATCGCAACCGGCCGACAGAAACGCATGCAACGTGCGGCCGTCGTCGCGGTACCGCTCGGGCGCCGGATGCTTCGAAGCGGCGCGATCCTCAACCGAAACGGCGTTCATCTTCCTTCTCCATGCGCAGACTGCCACTCGAACTCGAACCGCGCCAAATCCGCCGGCGTGGTGATCTTGAAATTATCCTCGCGACCTTCGATCAACAGCGGTCGCAGACGCTGCAACTCCATCGCCATCGCCTCGTCGGTCGCGTCGACGCTCATATCGATCGCGGCCTGCAGCGCGCGACTCAACTGCATGCGCCGGAACATTTGCGGCGTGAACGCGCGCCATAAACGCTCACGGGGCTCGGTGCCGTCGATGCCGCCGTCGTCGCCCGCGCGTTTGAGCGTATCGCGCACCGGCGCGGCCAGAATCGCGCCCACCGGGTCGGCGCGACCGAGATCGAGCAAACGGTCCAAATCCTCGTGCGCGAGATTCGGCCGCGCGGCATCGTGCACCAACACGAAATCGTCGGCGCGCACGGATTCGGGCAAGGCATTCAAACCCGCGAGCACCGATTCGGCGCGCGTCGCGCCGCCGATGCACGTCATCACCGGCTTGCCGGCGCATTCGTTCCAACCCGGCCAATCGGTATCGTCGGCCGACAGCGCGACCATCGCACCGGCCACGCTGGGATGCGACAGCAGCGCGGACAAGGTGTGGCCGATCACGGACTGTCCGCCGACCTCGAGATATTGCTTCGGGCGTTCCGCGCCGAAGCGCGTCCCGCGCCCCGCCGCCGGTACCACGCACCACACCGGCGCCGCGCGCGCGGTCACGGCGTTTGGGCCTCGCCTTCCGTCGCCGCGCCGCTCGCGCCTTCGCCATCGATGGGGGCGGGCGTCGGCGTTTCGACCACTCGATAAAACGTCTCGCCGGGTTTGATCATCCCCAACTCGCTGCGTGCGCGTTCTTCGACCGCAGCCTCGCCGGACTTGAGGTTTTCCACTTCCGCCGCCAGGCGTTCGTTGCGCAGTTGCAGACCGAGATTGTCTTCGGTCTGCGTGCGCACGCGCGCTTCCAGGGCGCGGGTATCGCGCAGGCCGCCTTCGCCGAACCACAGGCGATACTGCAGCAACGCCAGCAGCGCAGCCAATGCGACGAGAAGGACCCGCAGCGCGCGCATCGTGTCCGCGATCAACCGCGCTTCAGCGACACGAACGCGTCGCGGCCGGCGTACTTCGCCGCCGCGCCGAGCTGTTGTTCGATGCGCAGCAACTGGTTGTACTTCGCCACGCGGTCGCTGCGGCACAGCGAGCCGGTCTTGATCTGCGTCGCGGTGGTGGCGACGGAAATATCGGCGATGGTGGTGTCCTCGGTTTCGCCGGAACGGTGCGAAACGATCGAGGCGTAGCCCGCGGCATGCGCCATCGCGATGGCTTCGAGCGTTTCGGTCAGCGTGCCGATCTGATTGACCTTGATCAGGATCGCGTTGGCGATGCCCTTGTCGATGCCTTCGCGGAAGATTTTCGGATTGGTGACGAACAGATCGTCGCCGACCAACTGGATGCGGTCGGTCAAACGGTCGGTCAGCAGCTTCCAACCGGCCCAATCGTGTTCGGCCATGCCGTCTTCGATGGTGACGATGGGATATTCGCGGCACCAGTCGGCGAGGAAATCGACGAACTGTTCGCTGGTCAGACGCTTGCCTTCGCCGGTCAAGTTGTATTTGCCGTTCTCGAAGAATTCGCTGGAGGCCACGTCGAGCCCCAGCAATACGTCTTCGCCGGCCTTGTAGCCGGCCTTGCCGATGGCTTCGAGAATGGTGTCCAGCGCTTCGGAATTGCTGCGCAGATCGGGCGCGAAACCACCTTCGTCGCCCACCGCCGTGCTCAGGCCTTTGCCCTTCAGCACCGACTTCAGCGCGTGGAAAATTTCGGTACCGCAGCGCAGCGCTTCGGAGAACGAATCGAAGCCGACCGGCAGCACCATGAATTCCTGCAGATCGACGTTGTTATCGGCATGCGCGCCACCGTTGATGATGTTCATCATCGGCACCGGCAAACGCGCATCGCGCTCCTGGGCCAGCGAGCGCCACAGCGGCAGCCCGTGCGATGCCGCGTTCGCGTGCGCGGCCGCCAGCGACACGCCGAGCAGCGCGTTCGCGCCGAGGCGACCTTTGTTTTCGGTGCCGTCGAGATCGATCAAACGCTTGTCGAGCCCGGCTTGATCGGCGGCGTCGAAACCTTCCAGCGCCTGCGCGATCGGCCCGTTGACGTTGCCGACGGCCTTCAGCACGCCCTTGCCGAGATAGCGCGTCTTGTCGCCGTCGCGCAGTTCGACCGCTTCCTTGGTGCCGGTGGACGCGCCCGAGGGCACCGCCGCGCGGCCGACGTTGCCGTCCGCCAACATCACTTCGGCTTCGAGCGTGGGATTGCCTCGGCTATCGAGGATTTCGCGGGCGTGGATCTTCGTGATCGTGGTCATGGTCTGCGTTCGAGGTTGAATTCATAGGGTGCGCCTAGGCGCACCGTCCGTGTCGAGGGATCGGAACATCGGTGCGCCTAGGCGCACCCTATTCGCGAGTCATGGTTCATGGGCTGCGGCTTCGAGAAAACCATTACGCTTCGTCGCCTGATCCAACGCCATCAGCGTTTCGAGCAGCGCGCGCATCTTGCCCAACGGCCATGCATTCGGACCGTCGCTCAGCGCTTTGCTCGGGTCAGGATGCGTTTCCATGAACAAGCCGGCGATGCCCACGGCGGTCGCCGCGCGCGCCAGCACCGGCACGAATTCGCGCTGGCCGCCGCTGCTGTTGCCCTGCCCGCCCGGCAATTGCACCGAATGCGTCGCATCGAACACGACCGGGCAGCCGGTGTCGCGCATCACCGCGAGGCTGCGCATGTCGCTGACCAGATTGTTGTAGCCGAAGCTGGCCCCGCGCTCGCAGACCATGATGTCGTGGTTGCCGGTCGATTTCGCTTTCTCGACCACCGGCTTCATATCCCACGGCGAGAGGAACTGGCCTTTCTTGATGTTCACCGGCTTGCCGGCGCTGCAGACCTTCTTGATGAAATCGGTCTGGCGTACGAGGAACGCCGGGGTTTGCAGCACGTCGACCACGCTCGCCACTTCGTCCATCGGCGTGTATTCGTGCACGTCGGTCAGCACCGGCACGCCGATCTGACGCTTCACTTCCGCCAGCACGCGCAAGCCTTCTTCCATGCCGGGGCCGCGGAAACTGGTGCCCGACGTGCGATTGGCTTTGTCGAAGCTGGATTTGAAGATGAAGGGAATGCCGAGCGAAGACGTGATCTCTTTCAACTGCCCGGCCACATCGAGCTGCAATTGCTCGGATTCGATCACGCAGGGGCCGGCGATCAAAAAGAACGGTCGATCGAGGCCGACATCGAAGCCGCAGAGTTTCATCGTGAATTCTTCCTGTCGGATGTCATCCCGAACGCGGCGAAGCCGCGGAGGGACCTGTTGTTGTCGAAACGCCAGGAAAAAGAAAAGCAGGTCCCTCGCTGCGCTCGGGATGACAGGAAATTTCCAGACATCACGCGCTCGCCTCCTTCAACAACTTGCCGCCCGCCTGACCTTCGTTGGCCTTGCGTTCGCGCGCGGCGCGGATGAAGCCGATGAACAACGGATGGCCTTGGCGCGGCGTGGACAGGAATTCGGGGTGCGCTTGGCAGGCCAGGAACCACGGATGCTGCGTCTGCGGCAGTTCGATCATCTCCACCAGCAGGTCGTCCATCGATTTGGCGGACACCACCAAACCCGCGTCCTCGAGTTGGGTGCGATAACGGTTATTGAATTCGTAGCGATGACGGTGGCGCTCGCCGACCACGTCCTTGCCGTACATCTTGTGCGCGAGCGTGCCGGGTTTCACGCGCTGTTCCTGCAGGCCCAGGCGCATGGTGCCGCCGAGTTCGCTGGTTTCGTCACGACGTTCGACTTCGCCCGCCGACGTGCGCCATTCGGTGATCAAACCGATGACCGGATGCGGGCTTTGACGATCGTTCTCGGTGCTGTTCGCGCCTTCCAGCCCCAGCGTGTTGCGCGCGAATTCCACCACTGCCGCCTGCATGCCGTAGCAGATGCCGAAATACGGAATCTTGCGTTCACGGGCATAGTGCGCGGTGAGAATCTTGCCTTCGAAACCGCGGTCGCCGAATCCGCCCGGCACCAGAATGCCGTCGACATCGCCGACGATCGCCTCGGCGCCGTCGCGCTCGATGTCTTCGGATTCCAGCCACTTCAGGTTCACGCGCGTGCGCTGGCGCAGGCCGCCGTGCTTCAGCGCCTCGGCCACGGATTTGTAGGCGTCCTTGTGATCGACGTACTTGCCGACGACCGCGATCGTCACCTCGTCGATGGGCCGGTCGGCGGCGTCCACCACCGCCATCCACTCGGACAAATCGGCGTCCGGCGCGGCCTTGTGATGCAGGCGCAAGCCGTCGACGACGATGCGATCCAAACCCTGCGCATGCAGCCACATCGGGATTTTGTAGATATTGTCCAGATCGACCGCGGAAATCACCGCTTTTTCCGGCACATTGGTGAACAGCGCGATCTTGCGACGTTCGCTATCGGGCAAGGATTGTTCGGTGCGGCACAGCAGCACGTCCGGCTGGATACCGATCGAACGCAGTTCCTTCACCGAGTGCTGGGTCGGCTTGGTCTTCAGTTCGCCGGCGGCGGCGATGTACGGCACCAGCGTCAGGTGCATGAACATCGCTTTGTCCGCGCCGCGCTCGGTGCGGATCTGACGGATGGCTTCGAGGAACGGCAAGGATTCGATGTCGCCGACGGTGCCGCCAATCTCCACCAGGGCCACGTCGTAGCCTTCGGTCGCGGCGTCGATGCAGCGTTTGATTTCGTCGGTGATGTGCGGGATCACCTGCACGGTGGCGCCGAGATAATCGCCGCGGCGCTCCTTGCGGATCACCTCTTCGTAGATACGACCGGTGGTGACCGAATTCTTGCGGGTGAGATGGGTGTGGATGAAGCGCTCGTAATGGCCGAGATCCAGGTCTGTCTCGGCGCCGTCGTCGGTGACGTAGACCTCGCCGTGCTGGAACGGGCTCATCGTGCCCGGGTCGACGTTGATGTAGGGGTCGAGCTTCATCATCGTCACCCGCAGGCCGCGGGCTTCGAGGATGGCGGCGAGGGAGGCGGCGGCGATGCCTTTGCCGAGCGAGGACACCACCCCACCGGTCACGAAAACGAGGGGAGTCGCGGAGCTGGGGGAGTTCATGGCGTCAGCGGGTCGCTGGAAAGCGATAGTTTACCGGGATGCGCCCGAACTCGCGACCGCCGTCGCGCTTTTCGAGCGCAAGAAGTTGATTTCAGGACAAAAAATGACGCCCCGGGAGACCGGGGCGTCTGCATCGCATGGGAGATGAGGGCGGCGGCGCGCGACCGAGGCGTCAAATGTCCTCTTCTTCCTCCAACTCGCGCCCGGAATCCTTGTCGCCTTCTTTCTTGGGTTTCGGCTTGCGGGCCTCGGCCTTGCGGTCGGCTTCGGCCTTGGCGGCGGCTTCGGCTTCGCGGCGCTTGTCGGCCTCGGTCTTCTCGGCGGCGTCGTTGGATTGGGTGGCAGTCTGGCCGGTCTGCGATTGCGCGTAGGCGTCGCCGATAGACACGGGCGCGGACAACGCTAAGGTCAGTACTGCCGTCAGCACGGCCGCCGGCGCGCAGGACAGCGGCTTCGGAGCATCGGTGAGGCGGCGGGAGAGCGTCATGGTCGGTTCGGTTCGCATCCGCGCCGGGGATCGGCGGGTTCGTTGCGGACCGGCCGACACGATACCGGCCCACGGCCCACTGCGATGTGAATCCGAGCCGCCGCGACTGAACGGCTTGACCCCGGGGCGCCAGGTCGCCAAGCTCCGCGCCTGCCTCCGCCCTCCAAGGACATCGTCCGCCATGTTCCGTTCCTCGTTACGCATCGCATGCTTGGCGCTGTCTCTGGGCGCCAGCGCGCTCGCCGTGGCCGCGGACCCGGCGCCTTCGCGGCGACCCTTTGCCGAGATCGAACTGGCCAAACTGACCGACGACACCCAACGGGTCAGTTCTCCGGACAATCAATTGAATCTGGTGTGGTGGATTCCGCCGGAATTCTGGGCGGCGTCGGCGACGCAATCGGGCGAGACGGACGCGAAAAAAATCGACGAAGTCACTCGGCTGTTCAGCAAGTACACCATCGTCGCCGTGGTAAAGGGCGAAATGGGCGTGGTGACGATGGGCGACTTCATGGGCGAAGACCAGGTGCGCGACATCGCGCGCGTGATCGACAGCAAAGGCCGCAAGCTCGAGCCGGTGCCGACCAAGAAACTCGAACCCGACCTGGTGATCCTGCTCGGTATCCTCAAACCGATCCTCAAAAGCATGATCGGCCCGGCCGGCGAGAACATGCATTTCCTCGCATTCCCCGCGAAAGACGCCTCCGGCGTGGCGATTTCCGACCCGTATCGCAGCGGCGAACTGGTGGTGATGCTCGGCGACCAACGCTTCGCGTTCAAGACGCCGCTGCCCAGCCTGCTCTCGCCGATGTACGACATGTCGTCGGGCGAAGCCTTTCCCGGCACTTACCGCTTCAACCCTTACACCGGCAACGCCTTGACCCCGGACAAACGCTGAAACACGCCGCATGAGCAGTCGCTACAACGCCGCCGATATCGAAGTTCTTTCTGGTCTGGATCCGGTCAAACGCCGGCCGGGCATGTATACCGACACCACGCGCCCGAACCACTTGGCGCAAGAGGTAATCGACAACGCCGTCGACGAAGCGCTGGCCGGGCATGCCGGAACCATCGACGTGGTGCTGCACCCGGACGGCAGTTGCGAAGTCTCCGACGACGGCCGCGGCATGCCGGTGGATATTCACCCGGAGGAAAAAATCCCGGGCGTCGAGTTGATCCTCACCCGTCTGCACGCCGGCGGCAAGTTCAGCAACAAGAACTACACCTTCAGCGGCGGTCTGCACGGCGTGGGCGTCAGCGTGGTGAACGCGCTGTCGAAACTGGTCGAAGTGCATATCAAGCGCGACGGCAACGAATACCGCATGACCTTCAAGCATGGCGACCGCTCGACGCCGCTGGAGATCGTCGGCTCGGTGGGCAAGAAAAACACCGGCACGCGCGTACGCTTTTGGCCGGACCCGAAGTATTTCGACACATCGAAGTTCGCGCTGCGTCACTTGCGGCATGTGTTGCGCGCCAAAGCGGTGCTGTGCCCGGGCTTGACCGTCACCTTGCTCGACGTCGCCACCGGCGAAAAAGACCAGTGGCATTACGAAGACGGCCTGCGCGATTACCTGAAAGGCGAGCTGGCGAAAGGCGCGACCGAAATCCTGCCGCCGGAGCTGTTCGTCGGTCAGTTGAAGAAGGACTCCGAAGTCGTCGATTGGGCCGCCGCCTGGGTGCCGGAAGGCGAATTGGCGCAGGAGAGCTACGTCAACTTGATTCCCACTGCGCAACACGGCACGCACGTGAACGGGCTGCGCACCGGCTTCACCGACGCATTGCGGGAATTCTGCGATTTCCGCAACCTGCTGCCGCGCGGCGTGAAGCTCGCACCGGAAGACGTCTGGGATCGCGTCGCCTTCGTGCTCAGCGTGAAGATGACCGACC
>JAGNNB010000492.1 GCA_017990865.1 Lysobacteraceae bacterium | reverse complement strand
GCGTAGGGCCGACAACCGGTGTAGCCACATTGCCCGCATTGGGTCTGCGGCAGCAGGCGGTCGAGGCGTTCGACCGGATCGTCGTTACCGAAAGCGGACAGGGCGTGCATGACGGCGCGTGCGGCGGGTCGCTGTGGACGGCCGGAGGATCAGCCGCCGCCGGCAGGCGCGGCGCTGGGTTTGGACGTTTGCGTCGGCGCGTCGCAGTAGCGGCGGTAGCTATCGGTGTCGTTCTCGAACCCTTTTTCCTTCGCCAGTTCCCAAGCGCGCACGCATGCTTGCTCGCGCTCGCACCAGGCGTAACCGGCGGAGGCGATGCAGCCATGCGCATCGCGGTCGCCGCCGACCGCCACCGGGTGCGGCGTATCGGCGAGTAAACCGTCGGGCGGCGATTCTGGACGTTGAGGGCAGCCCGAAAGCGAAAGCGCGATCGCCGAGGCGACCAAAAGGCCGCGTAACGGTTGTGGAATACGGAGCGTCATATCGGACCTCGTCGGTGAGCGAATGCGTCGAATCGCCGCCGCTTCGACTCAGCGCACCGGCATGCCGGGCTGCGCGGCCGCATCGGCGTCCAGCAGCGCCAGCGCGCCAGCATCGAAACCGGCGGAAAGAATCATGCCTTCGCTCACGCCGAAGCGCATCTTGCGCGGGGCGAGGTTGGCGATGAACACGACGTTGCGGCCGACCAGCATGTCCGGTTCGCCGTAACTGGCGCGGATGCCCGAAAAAATCTGGCGCTTGCCCAATTCGCCGGCGTCCAATTCGAAGCGCAGCAGTTTGTCCGAGCTTTCGACGAATTCGCAGACCAGCACTTTGCCGATGCGTAGATCGAGTTTGGCGAAGTCGTCGATGCCGATGATCGGCGCCGTGACCGGCGTGCCGGTCGGCGCTGCGGCGGTGGATGCGTCGGGCGCCGATGCTTCTATCGCGGATGTTGGGGCGGCGGACGTTTCGGTGGGCGAGGGCGTTTCGGTCATTGCGGGAGAGAGGCGTCGGATCGGGCGCGAAGTATCGCATGCCGTCGCGCGCGCTCCGTCGCCTGAGTGGCTTGTCGAAAAACGCGCTTCGTGCGCATTCTCGAATAGCGTGTTTGGCTCAGGTACGAATGCGTTCCTGACGAATCAAGCGCTTATCTGTCCGCTTGGCCGAATCGGCACTCTATGACCGCCTCAGCGGGCTGTGTTCGAAAGCTCGCTAGGGTGCTTGCCGGTGCCACACCTGCGTGCGACCCAGCAACGAGAAGCCCAGAAATCCACGCACTTCCAGCCGCTTACCGCCGCCGATGGGTGTCATCTTCACCGAATACTCTTTGCCGTTTTCGGGGTCGAGGATGCGACCGCCGCTCCAACTCGCGCCGTCGCGTTTCAAGCCCCAGGCGATGACCATGCCGAGGATCGGCTGGTTCTTGCGCGCGCCCTCGCACTGGTCGCAGAGCGGATTCGGGCCGTCGCTGGTGTCGATCAATTCGACGATCTTGGCCGACAACTTCCCCGAGCCGGCGTCGTAAACCTCGATCACCGCCTTCGCTTTGCCGGTGGCGTCGTCGACCGAACGCCAGCGCCCGAGCGGCGTGTTTTGCGCCAGTGCGGCGAACGGCGATGCGGCGAGAATCAGCGCGACGGCACAGATCGCTTTCGATCTCCACATCGCATGTCGTCTCACGAGGGGGCTGCCGGGTCGTCGCGTTTGCGTGAGGAAAGCGAAAAACGAGCGGGGCATGGTGGGCCTCATGCGGCGTTTGGGTGGTCCGAACGGCACGACGGCCCGAAATCGGGCCGTCGTGGTCGTAACGTAAAGCGTCTGCGTGCGGAGAATCAGTTCTCGCGCGTCCAGACCTGCGCTTTGCAGATCGGACCCATGCAGCCCTTCACTTCGAACTTGTTGGCGTCCAGCAGCTTGGCTTTCGACTTGTAGGTCTTGCCGTTGGCCAGCTTCAGCACCGTGCCGCCTTCGTACTCGTTGCCGCCGGCGCTCTTCTGGCCCCACATGATGATCATGCCCTTGACCGGCTTGTTCTTGTTCTCGCCCGAACATGAGGTGCAGATCGCGTTCGGTTGATACAAGGTGTCGATCACTTTCGCGGCGAGGCCGCCCTTGCCTTCGTAGACTTCGACGATCAGCCGGGCTTTGCCGGTGTCTTCGTCGTAGGTTTTCCAGCGACCGACCGGCGAATTCTGCGCCGAGGCGACGGAGACGGCCGCCAGCAGCGGCAAAGCGAACAACATAGCGATGGATTGGATGCGCATCGTTCCCCTCCCGAGGGATGATGAATGGTGGCGGCCCGGGTGCTTGGCCGGGTCGACGCGTCCGAAGCCGACGCGGGCCAATGCCCGTACCGACCCCGATGCGGGCGACCCGCCCGCCCCGCGGTACGCCTTTATACCGCATTCGGATGGGTATGGAGATCGCCGGATCGGTATTTTCGCGGAGGCTTCGGTCGCGGGTTTAGCGCGGGTTGGTCCGACGTCGCAGTCCGCCGATGCGCGTTCGTGCGAGAAAAAAGAGCCCGGCATCAAGCCGGGCTCTTTCGTTACGCAGCGGTACTTCGGCGAGCGATCAGTTGAACTTGTAATCCAACTGCAGACCGATTTCGCGGCCCACCGGGTTGTTGCCCTGCCAGAAGTACGGGTAGGAGTTGAACGAGTTGTCGCGCGGTGCGATGCGGTCGAAGACATTGTTGACGTTGACGCGCATGCTCAGCTTGTCGTCGATGATTTCCTTACCCACGCTGAGGTTCCAGACGATATGCGGGCCGACGCGGCTGTCGATCTGCCCGTTGACGAAACGCGTGTTGTTGGGATTCCAGATCGGGAAGCTGCCCACGCGGTTCATCAACACGGTGGCGTCCCAATCGTCCCTCTGCCAACTCGTCGTCCAACGCACGCGGCTGCGATAGTCGGAAGT
>JAGNNB010000066.1 GCA_017990865.1 Lysobacteraceae bacterium | reverse complement strand
TGCCGCCGCATGTGCGCGCGGTGTTCGTGACCCAGGCCGAAGCCTTGGGGCTCGGTCATGCCGTGCTTTGCGCCAAACCTATCGTCGGCGACGAACCGTTCGCGGTGCTGCTGCCCGACGACCTGATTTGGAATCGAGGCCCGGGTGCGCTCAAGCAAATGGCCGATGCCGCCGAAGCCAGCGGCGGCAGCGTCATCGCGGTGCAGGACGTGCCGCGCGAGCAAACCGGCAGCTACGGCATCGTCGCCACCGATGCGTTCGACGGCCGCAGCGGTCGGATTCGCGCGATCGTCGAGAAGCCTAAACCCGAGGTCGCGCCGAGCAATCTCGCGGTGGTCGGTCGCTATGTGCTGGACGGCCGTATCTTCGGCCTGTTGGAAAACACGCGACCGGGCGCGGGCGGCGAGATTCAATTGACCGACGCCATCGCCGCGCTGCTGCAGGAGCAACGGGTGGATGCGTATCGCTTTCAAGGCACGCGTTTCGACTGCGGCACTCATCTGGGCCTGATCGAAGCGACCATCCGCTACGCGTTGGATCACGAAGCTTTGAGCGACGGCGCGCGACGGATGATGAGCGATGCGCTCAACGAACTGGGCGTGGTCGATCTGGACTGACACATCCGGCGGCGCTAATCCTCGAAGCTCGTTCGGAATACATGCCCCGATACGACTGCGCCCGCCCCGGGAACCGGAGCGGGCGCGAAGACCGCATCGCATCGCGTATCGATGCGACGCATTGCACGCGGCGAATTACAGCGCTTCGAAAATCCCCGCGGCGCCCATGCCGGTGCCGATGCACATCGTCACCATGCCGTACTTCTGCTGACGACGGCGCAGGCCGTGGACAATGGTTGCGGTGCGGATCGCGCCGGTCGCGCCGAGCGGATGGCCCAGCGCGATCGCGCCGCCCAGCGGATTGACCTTGGCCGGATCCAGCTCGCAATCGCGGATCACCGCCAGCGCCTGTGCGGCGAAGGCTTCGTTGAGTTCGATCCAGTCGATCTGGTCCCGGGTCAGGCCGCCCTGGGCGAGGGCCTTCGGAATCGCCGCGATCGGGCCGATGCCCATCACCTCCGGACGCACGCCGGCCACCGAGTAGCTGACGAAGCGCGCGAGCGGGGTAAGACCGTAGTCCTTGATCGCCTGTTCCGACGCCAGCAGCACCGCACCTGCGCCATCGCTCATCTGCGAGGCGTTGCCGGCGGTGACGGTGCCGCCGAACATGCCGTTGCGGAACACCGGCTTGAGCTTGGCCAGGGCTTCGAGGGTGGTTTCCGGACGCGGGCATTCGTCTTGGTCGACCAGCAGCTGCTTCAGGCGCACGGCATTCCCGGCGATGTCGGGCTGGTGCGAGACGATTTCGTACGGCGTGATTTCCTGGCGGAATTCGCCGGTCGCCATCGCCGCAGCGGCCTTCTGGTGCGAGGCGAGGGCGAATGCGTCCTGGTCCTCGCGCGAGACCTTCCATTCCTCGGCGACCTTCTCGGCGGTGATGCCCATGCCGTAGGCGATGGCGACGGTCTCGTTGTGCGCGAACACATCCGGGCTCATCGCGACCTTGTGGCCCATCATCGGCACCATCGACATCGATTCGGTGCCGCCGGCGAGCATCAGGTCGGCGTTGCCGAGGCGGATCTGGTCGGCGGCCATCGCCACCGCCTGCAGACCGGCGGCGCAGAAGCGGTTGATGGTCTGGCCGGCGATGACGTTGGGCAGGCCCGCCAGCAGCACGCCGATGCGGGCGACGTTCATGCCCTGTTCGCCTTCCGGCATCGCGCAACCGATGATCGCGTCGTCGATGCGGCTCGTGTCGATGCCCGGCGCTTGCGCGACGACGTTGCGCAGCGCGTGCGCCAGCATCTCGTCCGGACGGGTGTTGCGGAACACGCCCTTCGGGGCCTTGCCGACCGGCGTACGGGTGGCGGCGACGATGTAGGCATCTTGGATGATCTTGGTCATATGTACTCTGTCCTCGGTTGTCTCCTTCCCCCGCGTGCGGGGGAAGGTCGGGATGGGGGCGCCGTTCTCTGCAGCATGCCCCCACCTCAATCCTCCCCCGCGGGCGGGGGAGGAGGATGGGATGGTCAGTTCCGCAGCGGCTTGCCGGTCTCGAGCATGTGCTTGATCCGGGCCTGCGTCTTCGGCATCAGCGCCAGCGCGACGAAGTGCTCGCGCTCCAGGCGGATCAGCCACTCTTCGTCGACGACCGCGCCGCGATCCACGTCGCCGCCGCACAGCACGGTGGCGATGCGCGTGGCGATCTCGTAATCGTGCTCGGAGATGAAACGGCCTTCCAGCATGTTCACCAGCATCATCTTGAAGGTGGCGATGCCGACATTGCCGGCGACCTGCACGCGTCGGGCGGGCATCGGCGGGCGATAGCCGGATTCGGCCAAGGCCAGCGCCTGCTGCTTGGCGATATGCAGCAATTCATAGGCGTTGAAGGCGATGACGTCGTCCTTACGCAGCAGACCGAGTTCCTTCGCTTCCATCGCGGACGCGGAGACCTTGGCCATCGCCACGTTCTCGAACCACGGCCGGAGCTGGGCGAAGACATCGCCGCCCGGACCTGCGGCTTGCGAGGCGCGTACCGCGAACTCCTTCAGACCGCCGCCGGCCGGCAGCAGGCCGACGCCGGCTTCGACCAGACCGATGTAGCTTTCGAGATGGGCCACGGTGCGGGCGGTGTGCATCTGGAACTCGCAGCCGCCGCCGAGGGCGAGACCGCGCACCGCGCCGATCACCGGCACCAGCGAATACTTGATGCGCTGGCTGGTCGCTTGGAAGTTCGCGACCATCGCCTCGAAGCCTTTGACGTCGCCGGCCTGCAGCAGGCCGATCGCGCCGGAGAGGTCGGCGCCGGCCGAGAACGGTTCCTTCGGCTGCCAGATCACCATGCCTTTGAAGTCGCGCTCGGCGATGCCGATGGCTTCCTGCAGGCCGTTGAGCACATGGTCGTTGACGGTGTGCATCTTGGTCTTGAACGACACGACCGCGATGCCGTCGCCGTCGTGCCACAGGCGCACGCCGTCGTTCTCGAACACGGTTTCGCCCGGGGCGAAGCGCTCGCCCAGCAGCGGGTCGGGGAAGCGTTGGCGCTGATAGACCGGGTTGGACGAACGCGGCACGTCCGCAGCCTTGCCCGGGCTGTAGCTGCCGGTCGCGCCGTGTACGCCGTCGCGACCGTCGGTGACCCACGCCGGCAGTGCGGCGTCGCTCATGGCCTTACCGGCGGCGATGTCGTCGGCGATCCACTGCGCGACTTGTTTCCAACCGGCGGCCTGCCAGGTCTCGAACGGGCCGAGGCTCCAGCCGTAACCCCAGCGGATCGCGAGATCCACATCGCGGGCGGTGTCGGCGATGTCGGCCAAGTGATAGGCGCTGTAGTGGAACAGGTCGCGGAACATCGCCCACAGGAACTTGGCCTGCGGATGCTCGCTGGCGCGCAGCTTGGCGAATTTCTCGGCCGGGTTCTTGGTCTTCAGGATTTCGACGACCTCAGGCGCGGCGCCGCGGTCGGAGGGGCGGTAATCCTGCTTTTCGAGGTCGAGGACGACGATGTCCTTGCCGACCTTGCGGAAGATGCCAGCGCCGGTCTTCTGGCCCAGCGCGCCCTTCGAGATCAGCGCGCCCAGCCACGCCGGGGCGTTGAAATACTTGTGCCACGGGTCGTTCGGCAGGGTGTCGGCCATGGTCTTGATGACGTGGGCCATGGTGTCCAGGCCGACCACGTCGGAGGTGCGGTAGGTCGCCGATTTCGGGCGGCCGACCAGCGGGCCGGTGATGCCGTCCACTTCGTCGAAGCCCAGGCCGAAGGCGTGGGTGTGATGGATCGTGGCCAGGATCGAGAACACGCCGATGCGGTTACCGATGAAATTCGGGGTGTCCTTGGCGTAGACCACGCCCTTGCCCAGCGTGGTCACCAGGAAGGTTTCGAGCCCTTCGAGGATGGCGCGATCGGTGGTGTTGGCCGGAATGAGTTCCGCCAGATGCATGTAGCGCGGCGGGTTGAAGAAGTGCACGCCGCAGAAACGATGGCGAAGTTCTTCTGGAAGAACTTCCGCCAACTTGTTGATTCCCAAGCCCGACGTGTTGCTCGCCAGCACCGCATGCGTGGGCACGAACGGGGCGATCTTCTTGTACAGGTCCTGCTTCCAGTCCATCCGTTCGGCGATGGCTTCGATGATCAGGTCGCAGCCGCGCAGGTGTTCCAGACCGCTGTCGTAGTTCGCCGAGGTGATGGCCTCGCCCAGCGACTTGCTGGCGAGCGGGGCGGGCGAGAGCTTGCCTAGGTTCGCCAAGGCTTTGAGCACCACGCCGTTGGGGTCGCCTTCTTTCGCGGCCAGATCGAACAACACCGTATCGACGCCCGCGTTGGTCAGATGCGCGGCGATCTGCGCACCCATCACGCCAGCGCCGAGGACGGCGGCGCGCCGTACAAGCGGTTTCTGAGACATGTTCTATATCCTATTGATAAATTGAGGGTTTACGACAAAGTAATGCGGGCAGGGGAGCGAGCGGGCGGCCCGTTCAGTTCACCTTTCCCGATTTGAAACCGGCGGCCGCGAAGCGGATGAGTTCCTGGGCCGCGCGTTGGCGGTGATCGGTTTCGGACACGCCCGTGGGGCGTTTGATCATTCCGAAATCGGCCATGGCATACGTGAGGGCGCCTGCGAGAAAGTCGATGCGCCAGTACAGTTCTTCTTTGCTCAAGCCGGGTACGCAATGGGCGATGGCTTTGGCGAATTCGCGCAGCACGTGGCCGTATTGCTCGGACAGGAACCGGCGCAGACCGTCGTTCTTCTCGGCGTAGGCACGCGCGATCACGCGGATGAAGGCGCCGCCGCCATGGCGGTCTTGGGCCATCGCCAGCGGCGGTTCGACGAAAGCCGCCAAAATCGCCTCCAGATCGTCCGGTCGCTCGGCGACGGCCGTTTGCAGCCGCTGCAAGCGCTGGGCGCTCATTTCGTCCATGCGACGGCGGAACACCTCATTGACGAGGTTCTCCTTGCTGCCGAAGTGGTAATTGACCGCGGCGATATTGACGTCGGCCTGACTGGTGACCTGACGCAACGACGTACCGCCGAAGCCGTATTGTGCGAACAGCGTCTCGGCCGCATCGAGAATCCGTTCCTTTGTCGAGAACTGGGCTTTGCTCATCGTCTCGTTTTCGCCTCTCGGGCCTGAATCAAACGCTTGTTTGAGTCTACTCCGATCGTTCGGCCGCCGCCAGAGGGAAGACGATCGCGGGCCGTCATCGGGGCTCCCGGCGAACCCGTTTTCAGGTTAGAATCTGCCGTAGCCGAATCGGCTAAACCCGCGTCCCCACGCGGGTTTTTCCATGTTAACCTTGCGGCCCCTTACCGGCTTTCGCCGTCACGGCCGCCCATCCCGGAGACCTCTCTCATGGCGCTGGAGCGCACCATTTCCATCATCAAACCCGACGCCGTCGCGAAGAACGTCATCGGCGAAATCTATTCGCGTTTCGAAAAAGCCGGTCTGACGATCGTCGCTTCGAAGATGAAACATCTCTCGCGCAAAGAAGCCGAAGGTTTCTACGCCGTACATCGCGAACGTCCGTTCTTCGCCGCGCTCGTCGAATTCATGACCAGCGGTCCGGTGATGATTCAAGTGCTCGAAGGCGACAACGCAGTCGCGAAGAATCGCGAACTGATGGGTGCGACCAATCCGAAGGATGCGGCGCCCGGCACGATTCGCGCCGATTTCGCGCAATCGATCGACGCCAACGCCGTCCACGGTTCCGATTCGCTCGAGAACGCCGCGATCGAAACCGCGTATTTCTTCAGCGCCACCGAGCTGTGCCCGCGGTAATCGAGGCATCGAAGAGCATCTCGTGAACGAGGCCGCGCAACAACACGCTCTCATCGGGGAGGCTGTCGCAAGACAGAATCTGCTCGACCTCGATCGCGAGGGTTTGGAGCGCTTCTTCGCCGAGACTCTCGGCGAGAAGCGCTTTCGCGCGCACCAAGTGATGAAGTGGGTGCATCACCGCCACGTCACCGACTTCGCGGAAATGACCGACTTGGGCAAAACGCTCCGCGCCAAGCTCGAAGAACATGCCGAAGTGCGCGTGCCGCAGGTGCAATTCGACAAACCATCCGAAGACGGCACCCACAAGTGGTTGCTGGGCATGGACGGCAAAAACGCGATCGAAACCGTCTATATCCCCGACAAAGGCCGCGGCACGCTGTGCGTGTCCTCGCAGGTCGGTTGCGCGCTGAACTGCACGTTCTGCTCGACCGCGACGCAGGGCTTCAATCGTAATTTGTCCACCGCCGAGATCGTCGGTCAGGTGTGGACCGCGGCGCGCCATCTGGGCAACGTGCCGCACAAACAGCGCAAGCTCACCAACGTCGTGATGATGGGGATGGGCGAGCCGCTGATGAATTTCGACAACGTCGTGCGCGCCATGAGCGTGATGCGCGACGATCTGGGTTACGGCCTCGCCAATAAGCGGGTGACGCTGTCGACCGCCGGCGTGGTGCCGATGATCGACCGCCTGGGCCAAGAGAGCGACGTATCGCTTGCGGTCTCGCTGCATGCGCCGAACGACGAGCTGCGCAGCCAGTTGGTGCCGCTCAACAAGAAATATCCGATCGCCGAACTGATGGAAGCCTGCGTCCGCTACGCCTTGCGCAAGCGCGGCGCGTCGGTCACGTTCGAATACACGCTGATGAAGGGCGTGAACGACCAGCCGCAGCAGGCGCGCGAATTGGTGCGTCTGATGCGCGCATTCGATCGCGCTGTGCAGATGAAGGATGCCGCGAAGGTCAATCTGATCCCGTTCAATCCGTTCCCGGGTACGCGATACCAGCGTCCGGACGACACGGCGATCCGCGCATTCCAGAAGCTGTTGAACGAAGCGGGGATGATCGCGCCGGTGCGCCGCACGCGCGGGGACGACATCGACGCGGCCTGCGGCCAGCTCAAAGGGCAGGTCGCCGACCGTACCCGCCGGCAGGCCGAGTTCCGCAAACGTACCGAAACGCTGGAACGAACCGAAGACGACGAATCGACGCAGGGGGCCGCGCATGCGGCTTGAGCGCGCCCGCTTCGTCGCTTCGGCGGACGATGCCATGCGTGAAGGCACCATGCGTGAACCGAACATGGGTAAAAACACCAGGGGCCGCGCGGGCGAACGCGCGGATTCGCACCACCACCGGACACGCCACCAATTTTCGACGAGAGCACGGATCGCTTTGGGGAGCATATCGCGATGAAAGCCAACCCTATGCCCGACGACGCGGTTCGCGGCATCGGCCAACGCCTGCGCAAAGCGCGCGAAGACGCCGGGATGAGCCTGGCGGAAGCGGGCGCCAAGTTGAAGATGCAAACGCACGTGGTCGACGCGCTCGAGCGCGAGGACTGGGGAAAGCTCGGCGCGCCGGTCTTCATTCGCGGCCAGTTGCGCAGCTACGCAAAATTGCTGGATCTGCCGGCGGATGCGATCGTCGAAACCGCGGCGATGCCATCGGCGCGCCCCGCGGAACTGGTGCCGCAAACCTATACGCCACGTATGCAGCGCGTGGCCGAGCAAACGAAATTGCGCCTGGTCTATGTGGTGCTGACCGCAGCCATCGCGGTGCCGGTGTGGCTCGCGACCCGCTCGCAATCGACCCCGACCGACAACGTACCGGTCGCGCTGGACGTGGCCCCGGGCGAAGAACTGTCGGTCGATGCCGGCGTCGCGCCGCCGCCCGCGCAGACGGCCCCGGAGCCCCGTCCGCTGGTCGCCTCGATGACGCCCATGCCGCAGCGTCCGGCCGCGGTCGCCGCGCCCGACATCAGCGTCACGTTCGCGGGCGAGAGCTGGGTGAAACTCAGCGGCCCCGATGGCGCCGTGCTTGAGCAGGCCCTGATCCAGTCCGGGCAGCAGCGCAATTTCGCTTCGGGCCAGATCGGCAAGGCGGTATTGGGCAATGCGGCGGCCGTCAGCGTGCGCGTCCGCGGCCAGCCGGTCGACCTCACGCCTTTCGTTCGCGCGAACGTCGTGCGCTTTACGGTATCCTCTGACGGCTCTTTGCAGCCGGTAGAACGCTGATCCGAACACCGTCTTCCTGCCCGAATCCCTACAGCCCGAAGGCCGTGGGGATGCGTTCGGGAGGACGCGACAAGCCCCCGAACACTGCGATCGGCTGAGGTCTGTTTCGGTACTCGCTGCTTACGGGCAGCGACGCACGATCTTGGCGGTCCGGTCGGCTTGCGCTCAGTCGGTTCGCGGCAGACTGTCGCTCCCGGTTCCGGCGCGATGCCCGCCGGGCGCAACTTTCGGCGTCGCCCGCGTTCCAACCCGCGGCCGTCGCCTCCGCTTTATCATTAGCTCCCTCTATGTTGTTCGCTGCGGTTCGCCGCTGCGGCCCCTCACTTCCACAACGCATTGACACGAAAGACGGTACTCATGGCGATCGACGATCTTCTCGACGAACACGAACAAAGCGAACGCGTCCGCAGTTGGGTGCGCACTAATGCGATCGGCCTCATCGTCGGCGTCGGCGTGGGTCTCGGCGCGATTTACGGCTGGACCGCCTGGAGCGACAAACGCTACGCCGAGCGCCTGAAAGCCGGCGACGCTTACCAGGCCCTCGTCAAAGATGCCGAAGCCGGCAAACTCGACGGCGCCAAAACCAAAGCCACGGCGTTGACCGACAGCGCTTATGCCGCGCTCGCCGCATTGGATACGGCCAAGGCCCAGGTCGATGCCGGCAAGCGCGACGATGCCATCGCCACGTTGCGCGCTGCGAAGACCGACGACAGCGTCTTGGCCCCAGTGGTGCAGCAACGCCTGGGGCGCTTGCTGATCGATGCCGGTAAGCACGACGAAGCGCTGAAACTGTTGGCCGGCACCGACGACGCCGCCGGTTTCGAAGTGCGCGGCGATGCGCTGTTCGCGCAGGGCAAGCTCGATCAAGCGCGCGAAGCCTACGGCAAAGCGCTGAGCAAGCTCGATGTCGCGGCCCCGCAGCGGCGTTTGCTCGAACTCAAACTCGGCCAGGCCGGCGGCAAAGCGCCGAAGGTCGAGCGCGCGTCCTGATCCGGCGCGAGATCGGTTTTTTCATTCTCCGGGCTCTCGGCGCGCGATCTTTCGCGATCGGACGTCACCGGCCCGTTTTCAGTCACTGTTTTCGCAGAGCGCACGTCACACGATGAACCTTTCTTGCCCTCGTTCCGAAGCCGCCCTCATCCCTCTGCCGCGCATGCGCTCGTCCGCGCCGGTCCTGCGGGTCTGCGTGCTCGCTCTTGTTTTCGCGCTGAGCGGTTGCAGCACGGTCAAAGGCTGGTTCAGTACCGGCTCCAAGGACGATAAAGCCGCCGTCGCGCCGGCCGAGCTCAACGACTTCGTGCCTTCGGCGACCGTGTCGCGTTTATGGTCCGCGAAAGCCGGCGATGGCGATGCCGACCTGGGCGTCGCGCAGGCGCCGGCCATCGCCGATGGCCGCGTTTATGCGGCGGCGGGCGAAGGCGGCGTACGCGCGTTCGATTTGCAGACAGGCGCCACCGCCTGGCAATACAAGAGCAAGTCCGTATTGACCGGCGGCCCGGGCGCGGGCGACGGTTTGGTCGTGGTCGGCGGCTTGGAGGGCGAAATTGTCGCGCTCGATGCCGCGTCCGGCGCCGAGAAATGGACGGCGAAAGTCCTCAGCGAAGTGATCGCGGCCCCGGCGATCGGCCAAGGCATGGTGTTGGTGCGTTCCAACGACGGCCGCATCACCGCCTTCGATGCCGCCAACGGCGAACGCCGCTGGTTCTGGAATCACGAACTGCCTACGTTGACGTTGCGCGGCAACGATGCGCCGATCCTCGGCCCGGGCTTCGTCTTCGTCGGCAACGACGACGGCAGCGTCGTCGCGCTGTCGCTGACCGACGGCCGCCCGCTGTGGGAGCAAGCCGTGGGCCTGCCCGACGGTCGTTCCGAGCTCGATCGCATCGCCGACGTGGATGGCGCGCCCGTACTCGACGGCACCACCCTGTTCGCCACCAGCTTCAAGAAACAAACGATGGCGATCGACGCACCCAGCGGCCGCCCGATGTGGTCGCAGGATAACGGCGGCGGCGGTCGCCCGGGTCTGGCGCCCAATAGCGTGATCGTCTCCGATCCGGGTGGCGTGGTCTGGGCGTTGGACAAGAACGGCGGCTCCGCGCTGTGGCAACAAGCCGGTTTGGTGCGTCGCGGCCTGTCCGGTGTGGCGGTGCAGGGCGATTTCGCCATCGTCGGCGATGCCGAGGGTTATTTGCACTGGCTGCGCCTCGACAACGGCGACTTCGCCGCGCGTCAGCGCGTTGCGCGCGACCCGATCCGGGCCACGCCGGTCGTGGTCGATGGCGTGCTGGTGGTACAGACCGCCGACGGTGCGTTGAGCGCGTACAAACTGCAGTAAACGCCGGGAATCGGGAATGGGGCCGGGAGTCGTTTGATCGATTCCTTCTCTGAGATGAATTGATCCCGATTCATCAGGCGGCCATCGGCGGTCATTGGCTGCGTTCGGCGGCATTCGCCGTGAGTCGTGCTGCGGCCTGTTGGCCATGAAGCATGAACCCGTCCGCTGCGCTCTTCCGATTTCCCCTTCTCGATTCACTATTCTCGGCCTTCCCGCATTCTCCCTCTCGTCGCCCTCGTCGGCCGTCCCAACGTCGGTAAATCGACGCTTTTCAATGCGTTGACCCGCACGCGCGACGCGCTGGTG
>JAGNNB010000065.1 GCA_017990865.1 Lysobacteraceae bacterium | reverse complement strand
CAGCGCCGGCATGGGCGGCTTGCCGGACGGCGAAGCGTGGTACACCTACAACGCCTATACCAGCACGTCGGTGCGCCTCACGCCCGCGCAGATCCACAAGATCGGCACAGATGAAGTGGCGCGCATCCACGGCGAAATGCGCAAGGTCATGCAGCAGGTCGGCTTCAAGGGCTCGCTGCAGGACTTCTTCAAGTATGTGAACACCGACAAGAAGTTCGAATTCGCCAGCGAAGACGCCCTGCTGGCGCACTATCGCGGCATCGAACAACAACTGGAGCCGGGCTTGAACCGGATGTTCAATCTCAAGCCGAAAGCGGGCTTCGAGATTCGACCGATCGAAGCCTTCCGCGCCGCATCGTCCGCCGGCGGCGAATACCGTCCGCCGAGCGAAGACGGCTCGCGTCCGGGCGTGTTCTACGTCAACACCCACGACCTGCCCAGCCGCAAGACCTGGGACAGCGAAGACTTGTTCCTGCACGAAGCCAAGCCCGGCCATCATTTCCAGCTCGCGCTGCAGCAGGAACTGAAGGGCCTGCCGAAGTTCCGCCGCTTCGGCGGCGAAACCGCGTATATCGAGGGCTGGGGCCTGTACTCGGAAACAATCGGCAAGGAACTGGGCGTTCTCAACGACCCGTACATGTATTTCGGCATGCTGCAGAACGAGCTGTGGCGCGCGATTCGTCTCGTCGTCGATACCGGTTTCCACAGCAAGGGCTGGACGCGCGAACAAGTCATTGAGTACATGAAGACCAACTCGGCGGTCAGCGACACCGACGCCGTGGCAGAAGCCGAACGCTACATGGCGATTCCGGGTCAGGCGTTGGCGTACAAAATTGGCCAATTGAAGATCACCGAATTGCGCGCCCGCGCCGAAAAGGCGCTGGGGCCGAAGTTCGACGTCAAGGGCTTCCACGACGAAGTGCTGAAGGACGGCTCGGTGCCGCTGGATGTGTTGGAGATGAAGATCGATCGGTGGATCGCGGCGCGGAAGAAAGGCTGACGACATCGGGATGCTGCTTTCCCTTCTCCCGCAAACGGGAGAAGGGGGCGCATCGCTCGCCATCTGCTCAAGCTGGCATTAGCATTCGAACCAAGCCGTTTTCAAACCAAGCCATAACGCGCCGGATGAATTTGAACGGTCAATATTCCTGCACCAGGGCGTACACCGCCTGCACCACCAACGCCATTCGCGCATAGTCGAGCGTGTCGTAACGATCGCCGGCCTGATGATAATTCGAATTACGGAAAAAAGCGGTGTCGGTCACCATCATCGCAGGATAACCATGCGGCCAATAGCTGCGGTGATCCGAAAAATCGATACCGGGCAGCAAAGCGGGCGCATTGATCGAATAAATCGGTAACGTCGATGCGCCCGACATCAGCGCTTTTGCCCGTCGCATCTTGCCGAAGTCGCCGAACTCGCCCACCAGCGCGATGAAGTCGCCGCGATCCGAATAGAGATATCGCATCAAGGGCGCCGGATAGCGCTGGCTGTCGGGCGCATCTTTGAAGTATCCGATCATTTCCAGCGACAAGACTAACTTCACCTCGCGCTTCGCTGCAGCCAGCGATCGCGCATGCCAGACACTGCCCATATCCCGCGTGCGGAAATATGGTGGTTCCTCCAACGCATACGCCACCAATTCGACCGGCTGCGACGGTGGATGCTGTCCCAGCATACCGGCCAATTCGATCAAACCGGCCACGCCGCTGGCGTTATCGTCGGCACCCGGGGTATGGCTGTCCGCGGTGAGTCCATCGGCATTCATCGCGGCCGCTATCTCATCGCCATGCGAATCGTAGTGCGCACCGACAACGATCAGTGCGCCCTCGGCCGGGCCGAATCGGGCGATGACGTTTTTGTAAGCGACACCGTCCACCATGACGTCCTGCATCGAGACCTTCGCGCCGGTCTCGATCAATGCGTCGTGGATGTAACGAACGGCTTTTTCCGTATTCTCGACGCGATCGCCGCTTCTCGGAAACAAATCCTCCGAAAGATATTTCACGTGCGCTTGCAGACGTGCGGCGCTCGCTGGCGGCGACTGCGAGACGACTGGCTGCACGAACGGCTGAATGATCATCGCGATCCATCCGGCGACGGCGATCGCGACCAACAGGATCATCCGCATCAACCAACCGAGCAATCGTCTGACCGGCCTGGAGGCGATGCGCCTGTGCGACGGCATGGAATTTTCGGCGTTCATCGAGACTATTTCCGATCAGAGCCCGCTATAAATCTTCGAAAGGCAACCTGATTCAGCGATATGTTATGCGATGTCGTCGCGCGTCATCGCTTCCATCACCTCGAAAGCGCGTATCAGCTCGGCCTCGGCAATAACATTTCGGAGATCGACGCCTGTACGTTCGACGACCCTATCGAGCAAAAAATCGCGCTTGACTCCCAGGCGGGCCGCCACATGATTCGCGCAGGATCGCGCATGCGATGCCCGATGCGAGAGCGGCGAAGAAACGTTTCGCACCGCTTTGCGATGAGAGGAATGCGACACGGAACGCCTCAGTACGCCTTGCTCGCCCACATCGCCCGCATCCGCTCCGGCGGCGCGAAACTGTCGCTGCGGGCTTGCGGCCAGTAGGCGCGGAACACCGCATGTTCGGCGATGCCGTCGAGCAATTCACCCGGTTCCAGAAAACGGTATAGCGCCGCCAGCGAGCGCACTTCGCTTTGCGATACGCGGCGGAGGATGTGTTCGGGGCCGAGTTGCGAGGGATGCTCCAGACCCGACGCGCACAGCAGTTCGCGCAGCGCTTTGAGCGTGTTGTGGTGAAACTGGTGTACGCGGACGGCTTTATCGGGCACGTCGAGACGCCGCCAGCGCGAGGGATCCTGCGTCGCGATGCCGCTCGGGCAACGGCTGGTGTGGCAACTGTGCGCTTGAATGCAGCCCAGCGCGAACATGAAGCCCCGCGCGGCGTTGCACCAGTCCGCGCCCATCGCCATGGTGCGCGCGATGTCGAACGCGCTGACGATGCGGCCCGCGGCGCCGATCCTCACGCGGTCGCGCAAATTCAGACCGATCAGTGTGTTGTGCACCAGCATCAGCGCTTCGTGCATCGGCACGCCGACGTGATCGATGAATTCGGCGGGCGCCGCGCCGGTGCCGCCCTCGGCACCGTCGACGACGATGAAATCCGGCGTCAAACCGGTTTCGCGCATCGCTTTGGCGATGGCGAACCATTCCCACGGATGACCGATCGCGAGTTTGAAACCAGCCGGCTTACCGCCCGACAACTCGCGCAGCTTCGCGACGAATTCGAGCAATTCTATCGGCGTCGCGAACGCCGAATGTCGCGCGGGCGAAACGCAGTCCTCGCCACGCGGCACGCCGCGCGTGGCGGCGATTTCCGCACTGACTTTCGCCGCGGGCAGCACGCCGCCATGACCCGGCTTCGCGCCCTGCGAGAGCTTCAACTCGATCATTTTCACCTGCGGATCGCGCGCGTTCTCGATGAAGCATTCTTCGTTGAACCCGCCTTTCGCGTCGCGGCAACCGAAATAGCCGGAACCGATTTCCCAGACCAGATCGCCGCCGAATTCGCGGTGATACGGGGAAATCGAACCTTCGCCGGTGTCGTGGTAGAAACCGCCCTGCTTGGCGCCCGCGTTCAAGGCGCGGATCGCATTGGCCGACAACGCGCCGAAGCTCATCGCCGAAATATTGAACACGCTGGCGTCGTAGGGCTGGGCGGATGCGTCGCCGATGCGGACGCGAAAGTCGGGCGACGCGATCTCGGTCGGCAGCACAGAATGGTTGATCCATTCGTATTCGTCGCCGTAGACATCGACCTGCGTGCCGAACGGCCGGGTGTCGTTCACCGCTTTCGCACGCTGATACACCAAAGCGCGCTGCTGGCGCGAATACGGCGTTTCGGCGGTATCGGATTCGATGAAGTATTGCCGCATCTCCGGCCCGATCGATTCGAGTCCGTAGCGGAAATGCGCGAGGATCGGATAATTGCGCCGCAGCGTGCTGCGGGTTTGCAACAGATCGACGGTGCCGAGGATGGCGAAGGCGGCGAAGATCGCGCAGAACCACCACCAGCCGGCACCGAACGCGAACGCGGCGAATGCGGAGGACAGCGTCAGAACCCAGCTTGCGGCGTAAGCGGTGTAGCGCGACATGGAATCCCCTGCGAATCGCGTGATGCCCGTGGCGGGACTCGAACCGCGCCGCGAGACGTTCGAACAACCGTAGCGTCGAACGCGCCGCCGCGCGCGAGAATCCCAAAACGTTAGTGATGCAATTTGGTGTGCCCGGGGCGGGACTCGAACCCGCACAGCCTTTCAGCCGGGGGATTTTAAGTCCCCTGCGTCTACCATTTCGCCACCCGGGCCTAGGTTAAGCGGCGTCTATGGTGCCTGATGCGCGCGGCGACGGGAATGCGTGCCCCTTCTTGATGCCCTCTCATCGATGCCATGGTGCAGGAACTCGACGGGATGCACGGGTTTCGGCATCGAAAAACGAAAACAGCCGCACGATGTGCGGCTGTCAGTTTGGAGGCCTGGGTCGGAATCGAACCGGCGTACACGGCTTTGCAGGCCGCTGCATGACCACTCTGCCACCAGGCCGGTGACGTTTGACGCGATAACACGTGGAACCCAACGCGAAGCGATACCCGAAAACGACAAACCCCGGCGAACCGGGGTTTGCTGGAATCTGGAGCGGGAAACGAGACTCGAACTCGCGACCCCGACCTTGGCAAGGTCGTGCTCTACCAACTGAGCTATTCCCGCGGAAGAACCGAAATTTTACCGTGCCGAGCCGATGTGTCAACTCCCTTTGTTCTCTTCGGCCATCAAAGCCGGCCACGCGGCGATCAGATACTGCAATCCCGACCACAGCGTCAAGATGGCTGCCGCGGCCAACATCCAGTCGCCGATCATGAAGATCGGGCCGCCCATCCACGGGGTTTCGCGCGGAGGAATATCCGGCGCCACCGAATACAAGAGGCAGACCAAGGCGAACATCTGCACCAGGGTTTTGATCTTGCCGAGCAGAGCCACTTTCACTGTCGCGCGCTGGCCGATCTCGGCCATCCATTCGCGCAATGCCGATACGGCGATCTCACGACCCACGATCACCGAGGCCCAAAACGCCATCCACGGCGTGGGATGACCCTGCACGATCAGGAACAAGGACACCGCGACCATCAATTTGTCGGCCACCGGGTCGAGAAAGGCGCCGAACGCGGAGTGCTGCTGATAGCGACGGGCGATCCAGCCGTCGAGCCAATCGGTGAAGCCGGCCAGCGCGAACACCGCAGCGGAGGCGAAATTGGTCCACCCGTACGGCAAATAGAACACCAACACCAGGACCGGGATCATGACGATCCGGCCGAGGGTCAGCAGGGTGGGTACGGTCAACTTCATCCAATGTCCTTCCGCTCGTCTTTGCGCTCGTCGTTTCGCTCGCCTTGGAGGCCGTGCAGCGTGAGGTAAATGCGCTCGGCGAGCGCGGCGTTGACGCCCTCGACCCGCGCGATTTCCTCGATACCCGCCGCTTTGAGCCCGCCCAAGCCGCCGAAATGCCGCAACAGATTAGCGCGTCTGCGCGGGCCGATGCCCGGAATATCTTCCAAGCGGCTGACAGCGCGCGCCTTTTGGCGGCGACCGCGATGCCCGGTGATGGCGAAACGATGGGCCTCATCGCGCACCTGCTGCACCAGTTGCAGCCCAGGCGAGGCCGCGCCGGGCCGCAATTCGCGGCCATCGGGCAGCAGCAGGGTTTCGTCGCCGGGACGACGCGCCTCGCCCTTGGCCACGCCGACGATGCACAGGCCGGGCACGCCCAATTCCGCCAGTGCCGCCTGCGCCTGCGCCACCTGCCCTGCGCCGCCGTCGATCAACAGCACGTCGGGCAGCACCGCATCGGCAT
This sequence comes from Lysobacteraceae bacterium, assembly GCA_017990865.1. Taxonomy (GTDB): domain Bacteria; phylum Pseudomonadota; class Gammaproteobacteria; order Xanthomonadales; family Xanthomonadaceae; genus Lysobacter_I. The sequence goes on along the minus strand of JAGNNB010000065.1, from coordinate 4,830 downwards.
CGCCTTCGGCCGCCTTGCGGAAGCGGCGCGAGAGCGCCTGATGCATCGCCGCGTAATCGTCGCCCGGGGCGATGCCTTCGATGTTGTAGCGCCGATATTGGCCGCGCACCGGGCCGTCGCCGTCGAACACCACGCAGGAGGCCACCGTGGCTTCGCCCATGGTGTGGCTGATATCGAAACACTCGATGCGCTGCGGCGCTTCGTCCAGACCCAGCATTTCGCGCAAGGACTCCACGCGGGCGCGCTGCGCGGCTTGGCTACCCAATTCGCCGGCCAGCGTCAGTTCCGCGTTCCGACGCACCAAATCGAGGTAACCGGCGCGTTCGCCGCGCACGTTGCTCTTGATCTGCACCTTGCGCCCGGCCGCGGCGGCGAGCGCCTCTTCCACCCATTCGCGATCGGGAATATCGCGATCCAGCACGATCTCGCGCGGCGGCGGCTGTTCGCCGTAGTACTGCGAAACGAAGGCCGCGAGTACTTCCTCGGCGCTGTCGGCGCCGTTGGTTTTCGGCAGAAAGCTGCGGGTACCGAGATTGCGGCCGTCGCGGAAGGCCAACAGCACCACGCAGGCGTGCGCACCCTGCACGGCGCAGGCGATGACATCGAGATCCGCCGCCTGCCCGTCCACGTACTGCCGCGCCTGCAGTTTGCGGATCGCCGAGATTTGATCGCGCAAGCCGGCGGCGCGCTCGAACGCCAGCGCGGCGCTGGCCTCTTCCATCGCCGCAGTCAATTCGGCGCTGAGCTCGTCGCTGCGCCCGTCCAGGAACAACGCCGCGCGGCGCACGCTTTCGGCGTAATCCTGCGCGGACACCAAGCCGACGCAGGGCGCGGTGCAACGACCGATTTGGTGCTGCAAACAAGGCCGCGAGCGGTTGCGGAACACGCTGTCCTCGCAATTGCGCAGACGGAAAATCTTCTGCATCAGATTCAGCGTTTCGCGCACCGCCAGCACGCTGGGATACGGGCCGAAATAGCGTCCCGGCACCGATCGCGGGCCGCGATGGAACGCGATGCGCGGCCAGGCTTCGCGGGTCACCAGCACGTTCGGATAACTCTTATCGTCGCGCAGCAGCACGTTGTAGCGCGGCTTGAGCGATTTGATCAGTTGGTTTTCCAGCAGCAGCGCTTCGGTCGGCGTGCGGGTGACGGTGACGTCCATCCGCGCGATCTGCGACACCATCGCCGCGGTGCGCGCCGGCAGCGCCTTGGTGAAATAGCTGCCGACGCGTTTCTTCAGCGACGCGGCCTTGCCGACGTACAGCAGGCTGTCGTCGGCGGCGTACATGCGATAAACGCCCGGCGCGACGGTCAGTTCGCGGGCGTAGGCGCGGCCGTCGAAGGGCTCGCGCTCGGTGGATGCGTCGGTCGTTCCGCTCATTCGACGCTCATGGGCATTTCACTTGCGGAAGATCATTCGCCGATCGGAATCTGCCGCAGGCTGCCGTCGGCGGTATCGTAGCGCAGCACGGCATGCGCATCGGTATCGGCGATCCACACCACCCCGCCGGACACCGCCAAACCCGCGGGCGCATGCAGCGCTTGCGGCAAATTCACCGTGGTCAATTCGCCACCGCCCAGGCGCAGGGTGCGCAGGCGGTCGTTGCCGCTGTCGGCGATCCACAGCACGGGGGCGCTGCCGTCGAGCGCCAACGCCTGCGGCTGTTGAAGCAGAGCATCGGTACGCGAGCCGTCGACGTTGCCGAACTGCCACGCGCCCTGCCCCAACAACGTCGTCACCTGCCGCGTACGCAGATGCACGCTGCGCACGGCGGAGCCGGCCTCGTCGCAGACGTAAAGGATCTGCTGCACGATCGCCAACGAGGTGGGCGAAACGAATGCGGCGGCTTCGCCTTCGCCGTCGATCACATCGACCGCGCCGGAACCGGCCAAAAGCTTCAACGCGCGTTCGGTGAGGTCGTAGGTCCAAATCCGGTTATCGCCCGCCGTGGCGATGCACAGCGTATTGCTGGCCGACACCGCGACTGCGCGCGGCTGATCCAGCGCGACCGCGCGCGGATCGGTCACCACGCCCGGCGTGGGCGCGCCGGGGCGACCTGCGCCGCACAGCGTGTCCACATCGCCGGTGCCGAGCTTGATCCGCCGCACCGCATGATTGCCGGCGTCGGCCACGTACAGCGCGTCGCGCTGCAGGGCGATGCCCATCGGCTGCTGGAACGCGGCCAATTCCATCGGGCCATCGATGAAGCCCGAGCCGCCGCTGCCGAACTGACGACGGATGCGTCCGTTGAATTCGCATTCGAGAACGCGGTGATGGCCGCTGTCGGCGATGTATAGATGCTGCGGACCGACGGCGAGGCCGATTGGGAACCGCAGCGGCAAATCGGGCTCGCGATTGCGTCGCAGCTCGATCGGCCCGTGATTGAATGACTGCGGCACCGATTCGCTGCGCAATTTGGCGATATGCGCGTCGAGATCGCGTACCGGCGCGTCGCCGACGATCTTGTGGCGGATGCGGCCTTGTTCGTCGATCAGGATCACCGTCGGCCAGGCTTCGATGCCGTAGTGCTGCCACATCGTCCAATCGGCGTCGTGCGCGATCGGGTAATCGTGCGCCTGACGATGCAAGCGCTTCAGCGCGCGCCGTGGATCGCGCTCGTGATCGAAGCGCGGCACGTGGATCGCGATCACCTGCAACTGTTCCGGGTGACGACGGCGCAGGATCGCCAAGTCGTTCAAGCGCTGCTGGCACCACGCGGAGCCCGCGTTCACGAAGGCCAAGGCCGCGATTTGTCCGCGCAATTGCGCCATTCGCAGCGGCTCGGCGAGATTCAGCCATTGCAGGCCGCTGGGAAATTCGGGGGCGAGAGGCATGTCCATAGAGTTCGCCAGCATTACCAGTCGCAGCCGGACCGTCAACTGCGAGCCGCGATCCGGCGTCGGCGATCGACCACCGTAGTCGAATTGGCCTCGAATGCGCGGATTCAAGGTGCGCGGAGTCAAAGGTGCGCGAATTCAGCCCGCAGCGCCCACTCCGGCCGCGATCCGGCGCACGATGGCTTCCGCCGCGGCATCGACCATTCGCCAGACGCGGCGGAAATCGTCCTGCGTGCCGGTATACGGGTCCGGAACCTCCAGACCGGTGCCCTGCCCGGCCCATTCCAGCAACAGCGCGGCCTCGGCGTGCGCCGCGCGGCCAGGGGCGACAGCGCGGACATCGCGCAGCACACTGCGGTCGGCGCACAGCAGCCAATCGAAATGCTCGAAATCGGCCGGGCGCAGTTTGCGGGCGCGCTGGTCGCGGATATCGACGCCGGCCTCGGCCGCCATCGCGATGCTGCGACGATCGGGCGGTTCGCCGGCATGCCAGCCGCCGGTGCCGGCCGAATCGACCTCCACCCAGTCCAGCCGGGCCTGCGCCAGCCGCGCGCGCAAGGCGCCCTCGGCCAGCGGCGAACGGCAGATATTGCCGAGGCACACCATCAACAGCTTCACGGCCGCGACGCCCCGGCGTTCAACGCCGCCAGCGTGCGCTCGGCGCGTTCCAAGTCCTCGGGCGTATCGATACCCGGCGGGAACGGCTCGGGCGTCGCAGCGACCGCGATGCGATAGCCGGCTTCGAGCGCGCGCAATTGCTCCAGCGCTTCGACCGTTTCCAGCGGCGACGGCGGCAAGGCGGCGAAGCGCTGCAGGAACCCGGCGCGATAGCCGTAGATGCCGATGTGACGCAGCCAATGACCGCCCGGAGGCAGCGTGTCGCGGTCGCGCGCGAAGGCGTCGCGCGGCCACGGAATCGGCGCGCGGCTGAAATACAGCGCATCGCCGAAGCGTCCGCCGCCGGCCCGGACTACTTTCACGGCGTTGGGGTCGAACAAGGTACGCGCATCCTCGATCGGCGCCGCCAAGGTGCTCATCGGCGCGCCGGAAGCGACCAATATCTCGGCCACGGCACGGATGCCCGCCGCCGGCGCGAAGGGCTCGTCGCCCTGCAGATTCACCACCACTCGATCATCGCCCCAACCGGCGATGCGCGCGCACTCGGCGAGGCGATCGGTCCCCGAGGCGTGATCCGGCGAGGTCATCGCGATGCGCACGCCGCTGGCTTCCAGCGCCGCGGCGATGCGGTCGTCGTCGGTCGCCACCCACACTTCGCGCGCGCCCGCCGCCAGCGCGCGACGCGCGACGTGGGTCACCAGCGGTTCGCCGCCGAGCGCTCGCAGCGGTTTGCCTGGCAAACGCGATGCGGCGTAGCGGGCGGGAATGACGACGACGAAGTCGAGCGCATCGGTCATGGCGCAAAACCTTGTGGGTGAATATTCATCGCATCCGGTTCAACGGGTCTGCGCCGCGCGCTGCCGCGTCGAGATACCGACCCAGGCCCAAGCGGCGATCGCGACGCCCAGCCACAAGAAGCCGATCGCGAAACAGCGCTCCGCGAATTCGATGAACGGGAACGAATTCAGCTTCGGCTGTTGCAGCAACAACGGCCACAGTTCCACTTCGACGAAATCCAGCAGCGCCGACACGCCCAACCACATCGGCACCAGCCAACCCGCCGACAGCAGCGCGACGATCGCGCGGATCGCCATGCTCCGACCGCCATTCGTCCGGCCGCCATTCGCCTGGCCTTCTGTGTTTCGATTCATACGTTAGCCTCTCCTGGGTGTTCGATTCGATCCGTCAGCGCGACCCAAAACGCTTCGGGCAATTCCGCGCGCACCGCGACCGCGTAATGGTCGTCGCCGGCGAAACCGGCGCATTTGACCGCATCTTTTTCGGTCATCAGCACCGGCAGATCGCTGCCGAAGCGCAGATCCTCGGCAACGTAGCGATGATGATCGGGAAACGCGTGCGGCACCACTGCAATAC
>JAGNNB010000491.1 GCA_017990865.1 Lysobacteraceae bacterium | reverse complement strand
CAACCCAAGATCCAACCGCCGATGATCGGCGCCACCGCGGGCGCGATCGAAAAGATCATCGACACCTGACTCATCATCCGTTGCGCGGCGTCGCCATGCAGCAAATCGCGGATCGCCGCGCGGCCCACGATCAAGCCCGCGCCGGCGGACACGCCCTGCAGCGCGCGGAACGCCAGCAAGGTGGGCAAATCATCTGCCAAGGCGCAGCCGACCGACGCCAGCGCGAACACGGCCAAACCGCCCAGAATCACCCGTCGCCGTCCGATCGCATCCGACAGCGGGCCGTGCACCAGACTCATCACCGCGTAGGCGACGAGATAAGCGCTGACGGTTTGCTGCATCGCCAGCGTATCGGCGCCGAACTGCGCGCCCATCTGCCGGAACGCCGGGAACATGGTGTCGATCGAAAACGGGCCGATCATCGCCAAGCCGCCGAGGATCAGCGACAGACGACCGAGCGAGGGGCGCTTCACGGCGTGTGCTCCCGCCGGTTGGGCGAAGCCCGCGAGGTGAATGCGGTCGGCGAGTTGGGCGAGGCAGGCGAGGACGCGGCGGCGATCGCGAAAGGCGCGTGCGTGCGGAAGGTCGGCATCGTTCCAGCATAGCGCGGCGAGGCGTTGGCCTCCCCCGCCGCCCAGCCGGGACGCGTCTACCGGACAGGCTATAATCCCGATCCACGGTGGGAGAAGCGGCCCGCTCGTTCCGAATCGCGGCCTCGGCCGGGTTTCGAACGTTGGGTTCGGCCGCTGCCGAAGGCGCAATCGCCCGAAATCGCTCAGGCTCCCTAACCACCGTGGTCCGAAGACTCTGGAGAGATCGGCCGTTCGTGCGCTGGGTTGTCGTTCGACAGCCCGGCAGATACGAGCAGCGCCGGCGCCGAAGGGGCAAGACAGCGAGCGCGACGCGCCGATGTCCAAACTCTCAGGCAAAAGGACAGAGGGGTGAGCGGGGCTTTCGAGCGGCAATCGCCGCGAGCCCGCGAAGGTCCGCATGCCGCGAGGCTTGCGGGCCGGAACGAGCGCGACGGTCTGTCGACCGTCGTGCGACGTGATTCCATCTCACCTTCGGACGCCCAACTCATGACGCCTTCGCTTCGCGACCTCGAGCATCACGCCGCTTTCCTCGAACGCCACATCGGCCCGAACGACGCCGAAATCGCGCAGATGTTGCGCGCGGTCGGTCACGATTCGTTGGAGGCGCTGACCGATGCGATCGTGCCGGCCAGCATCAAATCGTCCGCACCGCTGGCCTTGCCCGAAGCGATCACCGAAGTCGAAGCGCTGGCGAAAATTCGCGCGATCGCGACCAAGAATACGCCGTTCAAGAGCTTCATCGGTCAGGGCTATTACGGCACCCAGACGCCGAACGTCATCCTGCGCAATATCCTGGAAAATCCGGCGTGGTACACGGCCTACACACCGTATCAGGCGGAAATCTCGCAGGGCCGCATGGAAGCGCTGATCAACTTCCAGCAGATGTGCGCCGATCTGACCGGCATGGAGATCGCCAACGCCTCGCTGTTGGACGAAGCCACCGCGGCAGCCGAAGCGATGACGCTGGCGAAGCGCTCCTCGAAATCCAAATCCAACGTGTTCTTCGTGTCCGAAGGCGTGCATCCGCAGACGCTCGAAGTGCTGCGCACGCGCGCGGAACCGCTCGGCATCGAATTGACGATCGGCGCGGACGCGGACGCCGCGAACATCGACTGCTTCGGCGTGCTGCTGCAATACCCCGACACCTTCGGCAAGATCAACGACTACAAAGCCCTGGCCGACGCGGCGCACGCGCGCGGCGCGCTGGTCGCGGTGGCGACCGATCTGCTCGCGCTCACGCTGATCGCCGCGCCCGGCGAATGGGGCGCGGACATCGTCGTCGGCAACTCGCAGCGCTTCGGCGTTCCGTTCGGCTTCGGCGGCCCGCACGCGGCGTTCATGGCTTGTCGCGACGCGTACAAACGTTCGATGCCCGGCCGTTTGATCGGCGTGTCGATCGACGCCGAAGGCAAACCCGCGTATCGCCTCACGTTGCAAACCCGCGAGCAGCACATCCGTCGCGAAAAGGCCACGTCGAACATCTGCACCGCGCAGGTATTGCTGGCGGTGATGGCCAGCATGTATGCGGTCTACCACGGCGCCGAAGGCCTGGTGCGGATCGCGCGGCGCACGCATCGCTTCGCCGCGATCCTCGCCGCCGCGTTGCGCAAGGAAGGCGTGCATGTCGGCGGCGATTTCTTCGACACCCTGCACGTCACCGGCATCAAAGCCCCTGCCGCGCACCTGCTCGCTCGCGATGCCGGCATCAATCTGCGCGCGATCGACGCCACCAGCCTCAGCATCAGTCTCGACGAAACCACCACCCGCGAGGACGTCGTCGCGCTGGCCGCGCTGTTCGGCGCCGACGCCTCGGACATCGACGGCCTCGATGTCGACACCCACGATGCATTGCCGCAATCGCTGCTCCGCACCAGCGCGTTCATGACCCACCCGGTCTTCAACACCCATCACAGCGAACACGAATTGCTGCGCTACATGCGCGCGCTGGCGGACAAGGATCTGGCGATGGATCGCACCATGATCCCGCTGGGCAGTTGCACCATGAAACTCAACGCCACAGCGGAAATGATCCCGGTGACGTGGCCGGAATTCGCGAACATCCATCCGTTGGCGCCGGCCGATCAAGCGCAGGGTTACGCGCAACTGATCGACGAACTGGAAGCGATGCTGGTCGAATGCACCGGCTACGACGCCGTGAGCCTGCAGCCGAACTCCGGCGCGCAGGGCGAATACGCCGGTCTGTTGGCGATCCGCGCTTACCACCGTGCGCGCGGCGAAGGCCATCGCGACATCTGCTTGATTCCCGAATCCGCGCACGGCACCAACCCGGCCAGCGCGCAGATGTGCGGCATGACCGTGGTGGTGACCAAATG
>JAGNNB010000490.1 GCA_017990865.1 Lysobacteraceae bacterium | reverse complement strand
ACGCGGCCCTCGGCGTAGGCATGACCTTGTTCGACATCGGCCGTCGGCTCCAGATCGAGCGACAGCATCTCTTCGCGACGCCCGCGCAGCAGCGCGAGCATGCGATGCGAGGGAATCGTCGCCAGCGCTTCGCTGTGGTCGAAGTAATCGCGGAATTTTTCGCCCGCGGCTTCTTTGCCCGAGAGCACTTTCGCGCGCAGCACGCCTTTTTGCTGCAGCCACGCGCGCAACTCGCCGACGAGCGCGGCGTTTTCGCCGAAGCGTTCGATCAAAATCGCTCGCGCGCCATCGAGCGCAGCGGCGACATCGGCCACGCCTTTGTCGGCATCGACGAAGGATTTCGCGCGCTCTTCCGGCGCAACCGACGGGTCGGTCAGAATCGCGTCGGCCAGCGGCTCCAAACCGGCTTCGCGCGCGATCTGCGCCTTCGTGCGCCGCTTGGGCTTGTAAGGCAGATACAAATCTTCCAACCGCGCCTTGCTGTCGGCGGCCAGAAGATCGTCCAGCAGCGGTTTCGTCAGCTTGCCCTGCTCGGCGATCGACGCGAGGATCGCGTCGCGACGGTCTTCCAACTCGCGCAGATAGGTCAACCGCGATTCCAGATCACGCAACTGCGTATCGTCCAAACCGCCGGTGACTTCCTTGCGATACCGCGCGATGAACGGCACCGTCGCGCCCTCGTCCAGCAGTCCCACGGCCGCGCGCACCTGCGCCGGCTGCGCGGCGATCTCGACGGCGATGGTCTCGGCGATCTGCGATGCGATCGCGGTGGGGGAGCGGGTGGGGGCGGGGAGGTTTTCGAGCGTTGCGGCGGTGCTGGACATCGGGGCTTCGTGGTTCATCGTTGAAAGCGATTGTCACTGCCGCGCGCGCCTGCGAACAGACTGGCGTTGAGCGCATGGATGTGCTGTGCCATCGCGGAGCCGCGATGGACGCACACGACTGTCATCCCGAGCGCAGCGAGGGACCTGCTTTCGACACGCCGCTTTTGCGACCTCGCAAAAGAAAAACAGGTCCCTCGCTGCGCTCGGGATGACAGACAACGGGCTTTCGCGCGGCGCGTTGCCGTCAGGGCTCTTCCACGAGAACGATGTCTGCGGACGCGTGCAGACATTCGCCCAACAGAGCGTCGAGTGCTGCTATCGACGTATTGGTATCGATGCCGCGCAATCGCGCGAAGAAGGGCGTATCGGCATTGGCATACGCGTGCCATACGATTTCATCGTCGGGTATACGCTTCGGCCCATTCTCATCGATCGCGGTCAGAACGTTGCCGCAAGCGACGAACAAGCAAAACGGTTTCGCAGCGCATACGACGGCCCACCCCCAATCTTCCGCCACGGCTTCGGCGTGAGGGTAGCCGTGCTCGCGAAGTCGCGCGGCGAGCCAATGCGCCAATTGCCGCCCAAAAACGCCCGGATTCGTTTCCGCGTCTTCGCCCGGTTCGACTCGAAATCGCGTCGAACGGAACCAATAACCGCACGGGGTCGTCATCGGCGATGCCGCGCGTTGCGCCTCAATCCCCCAACGTCAACAACGACGCATTCCCGCCCGCCGCCGTGGTGTTCACGGTGACGGTTTTCTCGGTGGCGAAGCGCGGCAGGTAGTGCGGGCCGCCGGCTTTGGGGCCGGTGCCGGAAAGGTTCTGGCCGCCGAAAGGTTGCACGCCGACGACGGCGCCGATCTGGTTGCGGTTGACGTAGATGTTGCCGACCTTCGCGCGTTGGGCGATGCGGTCGATGGTTTCGTCGATACGCGAATGGATGCCGAGGGTCAGGCCGAAGCCGGTGGCGTTGATGGTGTCGATCACGGCGTCGAGTTCGTCGGCTTTCCAGCGGATCACATGCAGCGCGGGGCCGAAGTTCTCGCGGGTGAGTCGCGCGAGAGAATCCAGTTCCCAGGCGCGCGGGGCGAAGAACGTCCCGTGCGCGACGCTGTCGTCGGTCTGCGCGACGGCGATGGGTTTCGCGACCGAGGCCATTTTCGCGGCGTGGTCTTCGAGCAGCTTCAACGCGTCGGCGTCGATCACCGGGCCGACATCGGTGGACAGCAGGCCCGGGTCGCCGACTTTCAGTTCGGCCATCGCGCCGGCCAGCATCTGCACGACTTTGTCGGCGATGTCGTCCTGCACGAACAGCACGCGCGCGGCCGAGCAACGCTGGCCCGCGGAGGTGAAGGCGGACGAGATCGCGTCCTTGACCAACTGCTCGGGCAGCGACGAGGAATCGGCGATCAGCGCGTTCTGGCCGCCGGTTTCGGCGATGAGCACGCCGATGGCGCCGTCGCGGCCGGCCATGGCGCGGTTGATCGCGCGGGCGGTGTCGTTGGAGCCGGTGAACGCGACGCCGGCCACGCGCGCATCGCGCGTCAGCGCGGCGCCGACGGTGGCGCCGTCGCCGGGGGCGAACTGCAGCACGGCTTCGGGCACACCGGCTTCGTGTAGTAGTTTCACCGCGGCGTAACCGATGAGATTGGTTTGCTCCGCCGGTTTCGCGATCACGCTGTTGCCCGCGGCCAGCGCCGCGGCCACTTGGCCCATGAAAATGGCGAGCGGGAAATTCCACGGCGAAATGCACACGAACACACCGCGGCCGGACAGTTGCAGCGTGTTGGATTCGCCGGTCGGGCCGGGCAGTGCTTCCGGCACGAAATGTTTGCGCCCTTGGCCGGCGTAGTAACGCAGGAAATCCACGGCCTCGCGCACTTCGGCGATGCCGTCGGGGATGGTTTTGCCGGCTTCTTTCGTGCACATCGCGATGTACTGCGACATGCGCTGTTCCAGCAACGTCGCGGCGTGTTCGAGAATCGCGGCGCGGCTGGCGGCGGGCGTTGCGTCCCAGGCCGGTTGCGCGGCGACCGCATTCTGCAGCGCCTTCTCGACGGTCGTGCTGTCGGCGGCCTGCCAATGGCCGACGATCTCGCGGCG
>JAGNNB010000489.1 GCA_017990865.1 Lysobacteraceae bacterium | reverse complement strand
CTTCGACGCCGCGACTGAAGCCTTCGGAGGACACCTCGGTGTCCCACTCGTCGCTGCCGTAGCCGAGATAATCGACGCCGCAAAGATCGACGAGCGATTCGAAGCCGAATTCCTCGCGAATCGCGAGACAACCGGCATGCCAATCGCCGCCCGGGAATTCGATGCCGACTTCTCCGCGCGGTTCGCAGACAGTGACGGCGGCGGCGGGAAAACGCGCGCGCAGGCGATCGGCGAACGCATGGACGGACGTGACCGTTTCGGAGGCGCTCATCAGTACACGCCCTGCTTGTCGTCGCCGAAATTGGTGCCTCGGCGGATTTTCTTCTGCAACTGAAGAATGCCGTAGACCAACGCTTCGGCGGTCGGCGGGCAACCCGGCACGTAAATATCCACCGGCACCACGCGATCGCAACCGCGCACCACCGAATAGGAATAGTGGTAATAGCCGCCGCCGTTGGCGCAACTGCCCATCGAAATCACCCACTTGGGGTTGGGCATCTGGTCGTACACCTTGCGCAGCGCCGGGGCCATTTTGTTGACCAGCGTGCCGGCGACGATCATCACGTCCGATTGGCGCGGCGACGGGCGGAACACCACGCCGTAACGGTCGAGGTCCAGACGCGCCGCGCCGGCCTGCATCATTTCCACCGCGCAGCAGGCCAAACCGAAGGTCATCGGCCACATCGAGCCGGTACGCGCCCAGTTCCACAACACGTCCATGCTGGTGGTGACGAAGCCCTGTTCCAGCAACGGATTGCCTTCGTGACCGAGCAGGCTTTCGGGGCGCAGGATGTCGTCGACGCGCCCGTCGGGAATTGGGTTATTGGCGAAATCTGCCAGTTTCTGCAGGGGATTGGAGGCGCCCATTCAGATCATGCTCCTGTGAGCCGTGCACCCGCGAAATATGTCGGTCGGCGTCTGTGTCTTCGTCGTGGTCGCGCTCATTCCCAATCCAACGCTCCGCGTTTCCAGACGTAGACGAAGCCGATGACCAGCAGGCCGAGGAAGACGCCCATTTCGATCAGGCCGAACGTGCCGAGGTCGCGGAAGATCAGCGCCCACGGATAGACGAAGGCGATTTCCAGATCGAAAACGATGAAGAGAATGGCGATCAGGTAATAGCGCACGTCGAACTGCATGCGCGCGTCTTCGAAGACGTTGAAGCCGCATTCGTAAGGCGAAAGTTTTTCGGAACTCGGCCGTCGGGGGCCAAGAACATTGCCGATGACGATGAGCGCGACGCCGATGACGGCGGAGACGATCAGAAACAGCAGGGTCGGCAAGTATTCGGCCAGCACGCGTTGTTCTCTCGGCGTTGCGTCGTTTCCGACGTTTCTGACGCTGCGCCCCGAAGTGCGGCGCCCCGGTGCCGCGAGAGATTCGAACCGTTCGGCCCGAGCGATGCGTGCGCAAAGCGCATGCTCGCGGAATACCGACCGGAACGAAGAACCTCTTCGACTCCGGGCCCGCGCATCGCTACGCGGATCCGTCGTGAATGGTGCCCAAGGGGGGACTCGAACCCCCACGACTTACGTCGCTACCACCTCAAGGTAGTGCGTCTACCAATTCCGCCACCTGGGCAATGGTGCGCTTCGCATCGCATCGGAGACGAAGCCGGTCAATTGTAAAGGATGCGATGGAAAAGTCCGAGCCCTTCCGTACATCCGAGGCGAGATCCGACGCCTTTTGCGCGTTACGGACGGCGGGCCATCCGCCGGCGCGGAGATCGATTCGCATTCGGCGCGCGAATGCGATGCCACGATGCGCGATCAGCCGCCTTGTTTCGGGGCCTGTTTCGCGGGTGCGGACTGAGCGGGCACCGGCTGGGCAGGCACGGGCTGAGCAGGCAACGGCTGCGCGTTCGTCGGCTGGGCCGGCGTCGGCGCTGCGGTGGGGACCGGCAAGACCTGCGTCGGCGCGGGCGCGTTCGGCACGGAAGACGGGGTCGCGCTCGGAATCGCACTTGGAATGGCCGGAACCGCCGGCGTCTTCTCGCTCGGCTTCGCGCCGGCGTCGGACATCAAACCGGCGTCTTCTTTGCTCGGCGTGGCCGGCTTCGCGGAATGCGTCGCGTACCACGCCATGTACAGGCTGATCCCGAAAAACAGGATCGCCAGCCATTTCGTCGCTTTGGACATGAAGTTGGACGCGCCGCGCGAGCCGAAGACCGTCGCGGACGCGCCTGCGCCGAAACCGGAGCCGGCCTGGGCGCCCGCACCGCGCTGCATCAGGATCAACGCGATCATCGAGATCGCGATCAGGACGTAAATGACATTCAGGATCAACATGATGGAAGTTCGGCTCGAACAAGGGCTTTCGGGGCGACGCGAAGGTCGGGGCGGCGCCGGATTCGGGCGTCGCGACGGAGACGACGGGGTGCGCTTCGCGGCCGTCTCGAACGATGGGCCGCAGGGCTCGTGCCGTTTATCCGCGTCGCGCCGCGACGATGGCGAGGAAGTCGGCCGCGACCAGAGAGGCGCCGCCGATCAACCCGCCGTCCACGTCGGGCTGCGAGAACAGCTCGACCGCGTTGTCCGGCTTGCAACTGCCACCGTACAGGATCGGCAGCGAGCCGGCGATTGTAGCATCGCGCGCGGCGACCTCGCCACGAATGAAGGCGTGGGTGTCCTGAGCCTGGGCGGGGCTGGCGGTGCGGCCGGTGCCGATGGCCCAGACCGGTTCGTAGGCGATCACCGCCCCGGCGAAGGCCTGCGGGCCGGCGGCCTCGAAGATCGCGCCGATCTGCCTCTCAAGACGGTACTCGGTTTGGCCGGCCTCGCGCTCGTGCAGGGATTCGCCGATGCAGAGGATCGGCACCAACCCGGCGTTCTTGGCGGCAACGAACTTGCGGGCGATCAGCGCATCGGTCTCGCCGTGGTACTGACGGCGCTCGGAATGCCCCACCAAACCGTAGCGGGCGCCGATGTCCGCC
>JAGNNB010000064.1 GCA_017990865.1 Lysobacteraceae bacterium | reverse complement strand
CGGGATCACGACCAGGGTCAACAGCGTCGAGACCAGCAGGCCGCCGATCACGGTGATCGCCATCGGCGAGCGCACTTCCGCGCCTTCGCCGAACGCGAGCGCGAGCGGCAGGAAGCCGAACAGCGTACACGTCGTGGTCATCACGATCGGCCGCAAGCGCGAGCGCGCGCCCTCGACCAGCGCATCGCGCTTGGCGACGCCGCTTTCGCGCAATTGGTTCACCTTGTCGATCAAGATGATCGCGTTCTTGGTCACCAACCCGACCAACAAAATCAAACCGATGAACACCACGACGGAAATCGTCGATCCGGTCACGAGCAAAGCCAACACCGCGCCGACCAGCGCGAGCGGGATGGTGAACAGAATCACGAACGGGTGCAGCAGCGATTCGAACTGCGACGCCATCACCAGATATACCAGAAACACCGCCAAGCCGAACGCAAACAGCAGCGAGACCAACGACTGCGACAGTTCCTCGCCCTGGCCGCCGATATGCATGCCGATGCCTGCGCCGATGCCGCCGTCGCGCGCGGCGCTGTCGGCGACCATTTTCTCCACTTCGCGCACCGCAGTGCCCAAATCGATGTCGCGCAGATTCGCCGACACGATCGCGACCCGCACTTGGTCGGCGCGATGGATCTCGCTCGGCCCGGTGGTGGCGACCACGTCGGCGACGGAATCCAACGTGATCGGACTGGCGCTGCCGGGATTGACGATCAACTTGCGGATACCGTCGACCGAGGCGCGATCGCTTTCGCGCGCGCGCACCAGCACGTCGATCTTGCGGCTGCGGAAGCTGTAGCGGGTCGCGACGTCGCCGCGCACCTTTTTGACCACCGAATCGGCGATCTGGCGCGTAGTCAAGCCCAATGCGCCCGCGCGCTCCTGATCGAAGAGGATCTGAATTTCCGGAAAGCCTTGCTCGACCGTCGATTTCACGTCGGCATAATGCGGATTCGCGCGCAACAACGCCGCCATTTTTTGCCCGGCGCGTTGAATGTCGGCGAGATCCTGGCCTCGCAATTCGATTTCGAGCGGCATCGAGAAGCTGAACAACTCGGGACGGCTGAAATCCACCTGCGCGCCTGGATAACGCGAGAGCGTGCCGCGCAGCTTTTCGCTCACTTCCGCTTCGATTTCTTCGCTGCCGCCATCGACCATCGCCACGGTGAGTTTGCCGATATTCTCGCCGCTTTCGGTCGGGCTCGCGTCCAGACGCGTCCCGCTGCCGCTCACGCCGTACAACGAAGCGATTCCCGCTTCGCCACGATGCGCCGACTGCACTTCGCGCACGACCTGGTCAGTCTCGCGCAGCGGCGTACCCGGCGGCAATTTCACGGTCACATCGAAACGATCTTGCGCCAATTGCGGGATCAGGTCGGTGCCGAGCAACGGCACCGTCATCAGGCTGACGCCGAACACGATCGCGGCCAAGACCAGCACCAGGCCCGGACGCATCAACGCACCCGGAAGCGCGCGCAAATACGCCGCTTCGAGCCGGTGGTAAGGCGCCATCGTCAAATCGCTGAGCTTCCGCATCACCGGGCCGATCACGGCCCCCAATCCGCGCCAAATGCGCGAGACGGCGAAAGTCATGCCGTACAACACGCCACGCGACACATGGCCGCTGCCGCGCCCTGCGGCGGCGAGCGGCTTCTGCCATGTGCGTTCCGGCCGCCATTCCGGATGCGGCGGTTCGTCAGGGAAGGCCAACGGCGGCTTGCCCTTCAATCCGCTGAGCATCGGAATCAACGTCATCGATACCATCAGCGAAATGGCGATCGCGGTGGCGACAGTCAGCGCCTGGTCGCGGAACAACTCGCCCGCGATGCCCTCGACGAACACCAGCGGCAAGAACACGGCGATGGTGGTGAGCGTGGACGCGACGACGGCCATACTGACTTCGCGCGTGCCCTGCACCGCCGCGGCGAAAATGCCGAGCCCGCGTTCTCGGGCTTTGGCGATGCTTTCGAGTACGACGATCGAGTCGTCCACCACCAAACCTGTCGCCAAAGCGAGACCGCCGAGCGACATCACGTTCAAGCTCAGGCCGAATCGGTCCATGAAGAAGAACGTGGCGACGATCGACACCGGCAACGACAGCGAAATGACGAACGTGCTCCAGCCGTCGCGCAAGAACAGGAAGATGATGAGGATCGCGAGGAAACCGCCGATCAGCGCATCTTTCTTGACGTCGCTGATGGCATGGCGGATGAATTGCGATTGATCGTCGATGATCGTCAGCTCGACGCCCTGCGGCATCTGCTCGCGAATCTCTTTGAGTTTCTTGGCCAACGCATCGGCGGTAGCGACGGTGTTGGCGTCGCCTTCTTTGTAGATCGCCAATTCCACCGCTTCTTTGCCGCCGAGACGGATGATGGCTTCGCGCTCTTTGTGGCCCTGGCGCACCTCGGCCACGTCCTTCAAGCGCACCGGCATTCCGCCCGCGGGCGATGCATTACCGCCCGAGGATGCGCTTTGGACCGAACTGGCGGCGGCCATGGCGGCCGCGGATCCGGTCGACGCGGCGATCGCGGCCATCTGCTGCGCGGCCGAGGCCGCCGCATTGTTGCCGGCGCTGCGCGTGGTCACCAACATTTCGCGAATTTCGTCGATGTTCGCGAACTGATTGACGGTGCGCACCAGGTAACGCTGGCTGCCCTCTTCCACGCGGCCGCCGGAGATATTGATGTTCTCCTGCTGCAACCGTTGGATCACGGTATCGATCGACAGATTGAGCTGAGCGAGCTTCTGCTGGTCGATCTCGACCTGCACTTCGTCTTCCAGGCCGCCGCCGACTTTCACCGCGGCGACGCCGTCGACCGGCTCCAGCTTCTTCTTCAAATCGTCGTCGGCGTAGCGACGCAGTTCGGTCAACTCGCGCAGCGCGCGCTCTTCGCCGACCGTCGTCTGATCGTCACTTTTGCTCGACAGCGCCAAGCGAACGATCGGCTCGGTCGAAGGATTGAAGCGCAACAGCACCGGCGGCTTGGCTTCCAGCGGCAATTGCAGCACTTCCATTTTGTCGCGCACGTCCAGGCTGGCCTGGTCCATGTCGGTGCCCCAAGCGAATTCGAGCACCACATCGCTTTGCCCGGTACGCGAAACCGACTTCAGCTTGCGCAGATTCTTCACCACGCCCAGCGCTTCTTCCACCGGCTCGGTGATCAACGTTTCCACTTCGGTCGGCGCGGCGCCGGTGTATTCGGTGCGCACGGTGAGCGTGGGATAGCTCAAATCCGGCAACAGATTCACTTTCAGGCTGGCGAGCGCCAACGAGCCGAACAACAGCATGGTGATCCAGATCATCGCGACGGTGACGCGGCGCCGGGTCGAGAATTCGACCAGGTCGAAACCGCCGCCCGTCGGCCCGCCGAAGCTGCCGGTCGTCTCCGGTCGCTGCGCGGACGCGGCATCGCGTTCGGACGATGCCTTGCGACTCATTGCTTGGCCCCGGCGGGTTTAGCGGCCGCGGTTTTCGGCTTGGGATCGCCGATCACCTGCACTTCGCTGCCGTCGCGCAGCGCGACCTTGCCGGCGGTGACGACGCGATCGTCGGGTTTGAGCCCGCCGCGCACTTCGACCCACTCGCCTTCGTAATAGCCGAGTTTCACTTGCGTGCGCACGGCCTTGCCGTTGCGCACGGTGAAGACGGCGGGATCGTTTTCGTCGTCCAGCAACGCGTTGCGCGGAATCACCGGCGCGGCGGCGCGCTGGTCGTAGTCGATGCGAATGCGACCGAACATACCCGGCTGCAGCAGACCGCCGCCGTCGAAGGCGCAGATCACGCGGAACGTGCCGCTGCCGGAGTCGATCACCGGCGCGACGCGATCGACGCGGCCTTGGAACGGTTTGCCGGGTAAAGCATCTACCGACAATTGCACCGGCAATCCGGGTTTGAGCGTGGCCAATTCGCGTTCCGGCACATTGAGTACGGCCTCCAAACGCGCGGTATCGACGATGCGGAAAATCGGCGTGTTGATCTGCACGAAATTGCCGGTCTTGATCGAGCGCTCGGCGATCACGCCGGAGATCGGCGCGGTGACGTTGGCGTAGGACAATTCGAGATTGGCCAGACGGTTCACCGCGCGGATGTTCTCGACGTCGTAGCGCAATTGATCCAAATCGCTCGCGCTGACCAATTGCTGCGCGAACAACTGCTGCGAGCGTTTGTAGTTGGCTTCGAGCTTGCGCAATTGCGCTTCGCTCTGCGCGGCCTGCAGCACGGCGCGGGCGGAATCCAGCCGCACCAGGACTTGACCGGCGCGGACCGGCTGCCCGACTTCGCCCAACACCTGCAGGGCGACGCCGGAAGTCTTGGCGACCACCTGCGACTCGGCGCGGGCTTCGAGGGGCGCGGTGCCGGTGTAGCTGGCGGCGATCGCGCGGCGGCTGATCCCCACGGCCTCGACCGGCACGGGGTCCGGTTTTTTGGCGCCCTCCTCGCCCTTGCCTTTGGCCTGGGCATCGCCGCCCTGGGCGCCGCCCTTGCAGCCGGCGAGGGCCAGTGTCCCCAAGAGGCAGGCGGCGACGATCTTCGCGGCCAGTACCTTGCGGGCGCGAACTGCGGAGGTCGACGACGGAACATCGGTGGGAAGCGTCAAAGGCATGGGGGTGCGCACAGGTTTTAGTGTTGTATCAAGGTATATCACCCACTTATCCACCACCATCCGCCAGAGGTCATGGTGCGGGGTTTCACATTCGTATCGTCGCGAGTGGCTCACCCCCATGCTCGTCGGCGAAGCCGCAGGCTATACTGTCCGGATTGCGCCAAAGCGACAGCATAGGCGCGACGACTCCCGAACTTGCGGACCCCGACATGATGCGATCGTTGTATCGAAATCTGTGCGTTGCCGGCTGCCTGACGTTGGTGGCTGCGCTTACGATCCCCGCCGATATTTCTGCGCAGACGCCAGCGCCGACGACCGGGGCCGAAGCGGCCGCACCGGCGGCAGCGCCCGCTGCCGAAGCGCCGAAACCCGCCGTCGGTTCCGCCGAGCGCGGCAAAGCGCTGACCTATACCTGCCAGGGCTGCCACGGCGTGACCGGCTACAAGAACGCCTATCCGTCGTATTCGGTGCCGAAGATCGCCGGGCAGTCGAACGAATACCTGTTGGCCGCGCTCAACGGCTACAAGCAAGGCACCCGCAAGCACCCGACCATGCAGGCGCAGTCGCAGAGTTTCTCCGACCAGGACATCGCCGACATCGCCGCCTATCTCTCCAGCATCAAGAAGAAGTGAGCGCCGCCCCCATGACGAAGCGCGTCTTCCCGCACGCCCCCGCTCTCGCCCTCGCGCTCGCCGCCGGTTTCGGTCTGGTCGCTTGCGGCGGTCAAAGCCACGAAGCCCCCGCCGACGCGGGCGCCGAAGCCCACAAAGCCGTCGCGCATGTTTCCGCGACCGATGGCGACGCCGCCCGCGGCGAAAAATTGTCGAAAGAAAAACTCGGCGGCCGCCAGGCCTGCGTCGAATGCCATGGCGACAAGGGCAACGCGCCCAGCGCCGATATGGCCGCACCGATGTTGGCCGGCCAGTATCAGGATTACCTGTTCCACACCATGCAGGCCTACCGCGACGGCAAACGCGATAACGCGCTGATGACCTCGCATGCGAAAGGCTTGGCCGAATCCGGCCACTTCGACGACCAGACCATCGCCGATCTCGCCGCTTATTTCGCCTCGCAGTCCGGCGGTTTGGGCGATCTGCACGGCGTGAAATAAGGCTTCGGCGCCGTCTCGGCGCCACTCGGCCGAAGCATCGAAACGGGAGCCTCGCGCTCCCGTTTTTCGTTTCGCACCGAGCCGCAGGCGTAATCGGACGAAGACGAACGCCAGTATCCTGCTGCCGTGCTTCAAAAATAATGACGACCATTCGCGGCAAGCCGCCGACACCGCGAAGATCAGCACCGAACGCCTAGTTTTCCTGCAAATCGGGCTTGAACGGCACATCCGGCGGCTTGCGCGCTTCGGCTTCTTGATCGCGCATATTCGGGTCATCGATAAAACAACCGCCGCCGGCTTGCAGCAGCGACACTTTGCAGACGATGCGCTTTTTCGTGCCCGGAATCGGCACGAACACTTCGCGCACGTTGCGGCGTACCCATTCCTCCAACAGCGATTCGTGCGGCACGAACATCCGTTCGAGGCGACCCGGGGTGTAATCCGTCGGCGGGCGTTTGAGCCAAGTGCCCATGCGATCGATCTTCTCGAAATCCTCGGTGATGGTGCCGGGCGGCAAACCGCCGCCGGCCTTACCGTCGCCCGAAGGCACGCGGACGCTGCCGTCGGCATTGAACAAGCCGGGCTTATCGCTGCGGCCGGCGGTCGAATTACCGGGCCGGTTTTGGGTCGAATCGCCCCAATCGTCGCTGCGCCGCGGACTGGGCAAGCCTCCGGGGCGCGAAACTGGCGCCGGGCCGCTGCCAGCTGCGGTGGGCGCGGGACGCGGGCCGGGCGTCGCCGTCGGACGTCCGCCGTCGTTCGACGATTCCTTGGTAGGGCCGCCGCCTTCGATCGCCGTCGTTCGCACCTCACGCGACGGCGACGCATTGGACGTCGAGGGCGTGGGCGGCCCCGGCGCGGCGGGAGGCGCAGGCTCGCGCATCGCGATCTCGCTGGGCGCCGTGCGCAACGCGGGCGTGCGTAGCTGCGGCGCGGGCGCACGCGGCGTCGGCGTTCGCGCGTTGACCGTCGGCAAGGGCTCGAACATCTCCACTTCGGTCGGGCGCGTGCGCAATTCCGGCGCGGTCGGCGTACGCGCGACCTCGCGATGCTGCAAAGCGCGCACCGGCGGCCGCGGTTCAAGCAATTCGATCTCGGTCGCCGACGGCCGCAATTCCGGCTCGCGCAAGGCGCGCGGCACGGTGGTCTGCGCGGTCCGTGCCTGCGGCGGCGGCAACGCGAAGACCGGTTCCTCTTCCGGCGGCGTTCTGGGCTCGCTGACCACCAAGGGTTGCGCAACCGGAGGCGTCGGCGTGGGCGGCTCAGGCGTGGGTTCGACGGAAGGCTGCGCCGCCGCCGTCTCGGGCAGCGACGCCGCTTCGGACAGCGTTTCGGGCGGCACTGGCGATGTGGCGGCCGCGGCATTCGCATTCGACGGCGGCTGCGTCTCGTCCGCGCCCTGCGCCGGACCGCCGCCGGTGTCTTCGGGCGTGCCCACACCGATGTATTCGACCAACACCGTCTCGCCGTCGTCGTTCTGGCGCTTCGGTGCGGCGTCGATCGCGACCACCGCCAACCACAACAGCAGCATCGCGAACACGATATGCAAGCCGCCGGAAAGCGCTGCGGCGAAACGCCGCAGGCCGCGTTCTTCCCGCAGGGCCGGCTCCCATTGCTGACGCACCAACAAGCGCAACAGCGCCGGAAAACGCCCGAGTTCGGAGGGCGCCTTGGGGCGCGCTGCGAGCGGGCGAGCAGCGAAAATCGCGACGAAATCCTTGGCCGGCGCGCCGGTCACGGCATCGGCGCGGGCATGCATCGAGAGAAACCATTGCCGCCATGTCGGCGGGAATTGCCCGAAAGGCCGCTCCGCATGCAGCGGAAAACGCCGTCGATAACGGGCCTCCAGGAGCGCGATCAACTCCGTGGCGGTGAACACGCGCGGCGCTCGGACTTCAGACCGAACGTGCGATGTAGGGCGCCGCTCCGCTGGCGTGATCGGTCGCGTCGCGCACGGCGATCACGCCCGGGACTTTCTCCAGCAACGTCTTCTCGATCCCCTGTTTGAGCGTCACGTCGGCCATGCCGCAGCCGTGGCAACCGCCGCCGAAGTTCAGCACCACCACGCCATCGGCGGTGACCTCGCGGACCGTCACATGGCCCTTGTGCTGCGCGAGCTGCGGGTTGATCTCATGCTCGACCACCCAATGCACGCGTTCGACCAACGACGCCGATTCGCCCGGCACCTGACCTTTGATCTTCGGCGCACGGATCTGCAGTTGCCCGCCGGTGGTCTGTTGGGTGTAGTCGATCTCGGCGCCGTCCAGGTAGGAAACGCTGGGCGCGTCCAGCCAAAGCGTGAAGCCCTCGCAATCGACCGCCCACTCGTCGCCGTGCAGGTCGGCGGGTTCGGCGAACTCCAAGCGCACATCGGCGCGCGGGGTGCCGGGATGCAATGCGCTCAAGCGCACGCCCAAGCCGGGCAGCGCTTCGCGTTCGATCAAACGGCGGAAATGAGATTGCGCGGATTCGGAAATCTGGATCATCCGGCTATTCTAGCGGGCAGCTCCGCTCGCGCTCGTCAGCTTTTCGTTACGCGAGCGGAACACTGTTCAGTTTTCCGCGCGACGGTCGCCATCGCCGCGCCCCTTTCGGGAGTCTTGCCATGTCCGACCTCATCCCCCTCGCCCAAGCCCATTGCCTGCCGCGCCGCGGCCACGAGCATCGCCTGCCGCCGGCCCGCATCGCCGAACTGATGCCGCAACTGCCCGGATGGGAACTCGCCGAAAACGGTCACGCGCTGACGAAGACTTTCACCTTCGCCGACTACTACCGCACGATGGCCTTCGTCAACGCACTGGCCTTCATCGCCCACCGCGAAGACCATCACCCCGACCTGAGCGTCCACTACGACCGCTGCGTCGTGCGCTTCTCGACCCACGACGTGGGCGGTTTGAGCGAGAACGATTTTATTTGTGCGGCGAAGGCGGAAGGGTTGGCGGGATAGAACGACGGCATAGAAACTTTGTCGGCGGTTGACGGTCGTATCGCGTCGAAGCCGCATTCGCATCATCGTAACGTTAGGGCCAAAAAAGGTAGATTGTCGCAATCGATCAAAAATATGACCGCACACTCAGACATTTTCGCCAGCACTCCTTCTGATATCCAGTACGAGCACCTCCCGGAGTGCGCTTCTTCCGCGATCAAAGAAGAGGATTTTCTTTGCGGGTGGATGCTTGGTGGAGATATCTTTGTTTGGGTGAAAAATCCAGCCACAGAAAAACAGATCGAATTAGAGTTTTCTGATCGCGAGCAACGGTTTTTATCGCGTGAAGAACGACGACAGCGTCTTCCAAGACCAGACAATTTCGTCGTTAATGGCCATCGCGTAGATAGGCGCTACGAGTTGGCTGACGAGACAGACGCCCTATACGTTGACTACTTAGTTACACCTAGTTTTGGCGGCGACCCAATTCGCGAGAGCGACATGGCCTTCCCTACATGGCTCCGGCGAGGACTAGATGCGACTGTACATCGTGCTCTGGAGAAAGCGCGGCTTCCGCTCCGGTACACCACATGGTCTCGGGAGGAGCGAGTCAGATATTGGGTTGCAGCACTATTTCTTGTCGAGAGGAATACCCGCGAACACAGCTATAAAGTCGGCCCACTAGCCGAGGACCTTCACTTCATAGAAAGGGCATTGAGAACAGATCCGTCAATAGCGGAATTGATCCCTGATATTGAAGCCATGCTCGCCGATACCGTAGGTCCATGATTCTGCGTCTCGAGCCTAACAATTCGTTCAAGCCGACCCCGCAGTGGGGCGGCTTAACTCAAGCGGTCTACACCATGACAACGATCATATTTCGCTTGTCGCTCATCCTCGGCGTATCAGTGGCAATACCTCGCGTCCAAACAGCCTTTGTTCGAAGACGGATATGTGTTCGACGAGAGGTTCGCAACCGAGCTTTCCGCGGCCGACATGAAACGCTTGCGTTCGAGCGCCGACCGTTTGCTGAAGACGCCGTAATCGAGCGTCGGCGGAATCGCCTTCGGCGGTTCCGCCCTACCCCAACCGATCCAACGCTTCCATCAATTCCGGCGCCAGCGGCGCGTGCAGCGCATACGGCACGCGGCCGCCGTCGAGGGCGAATTCCAGCGATGCGGCGTGCAGGAACAAACGCTTCAGGCCGATTTGTTCGCGCAGCCGTTTGTTGACCGCAGGGTCGCCGTACTTGTCGTCGCCGGCGACCGGATGACCGATATGCTGCGCATGCACGCGGATCTGATGCGTGCGCCCGGTTTCGATGCGCACTTCGCAATAGGAATGGCCGCCGCGGCGTTCCAGCGCTTTGAAATGGCTGAGCGAGGCTTTGCCCTGGGCGTTGACCTGCACGTGACGCTCGCCGCCCTGACGCAGGCCGATATGCAGCGGCGCATCGACGGTCATGGTGCCGTCGGGCATTCGGCCGACGAGCAAGGCCAGATAGCGCTTCTCGATGCCTCGACCCTCGTCGGCGTCGTTCTCGCGCATGAGCGCCTGCACTTCGCTCAGCGCCGAGCGCTTCTTGGCGACGATCAGCAGCCCCGAGGTGTCGCGGTCCAAGCGATGGACCAGTTCCAGGGTCTCCCGGGGACGCAGCGCGCGGAGGGTCTCGATCGCCCCGAAACTGATGCCGCTGCCGCCGTGACTGGCCAATCCGGAGGGCTTGTTGATCGCCAGCAGGCGCGCATCCTCGAACACGATGCTGGCCGCCATCGCGTCCAGCAGCCCTTTAGGCGGGATGCCCTTCTCGCCCGGCTCGGCGAGGCGAACCGGCGGAATGCGCACTTCGTCGCCGCCTTCCAATCGGGTGTCGGCCTTGGCGCGACCGCCGTTCACCCGCACCTGCCCACTGCGCACGATCTTATAAATCAGCGACTTGGGCGCGCCTTTGAGCTGACCCAAAAGAAAATTATCCAGCCGCTGGCCGGCGCGATCCTCCGGCACGCGGACGATGCGGACTTGGCCGGAGACCGCCTGAGCCGAAATCGGAGCGGAACGAGAACTGGTTGGCGAATCGGACATGGTCGGTCTTGATCTGTTACACTCGCCGGGCGAGATAAGGATTTGATTTCGCAGGGAGTTGTCGCCGCAGACGGTTCATTCGAAAGATC
>JAGNNB010000488.1 GCA_017990865.1 Lysobacteraceae bacterium | reverse complement strand
ACGGGATGTATATCGGCATCAACTCGGGCGTGCTGACTGACAATTTCGATCTCGCCGGGATCGAAATCCTGCGCGGGCCGCAAGGCATTCTGTTCGGCCGTAACGTCACCGGCGGCGCCATCGTCATGCGCACGCGCGCGCCGACGGATGAGCTTGAAGTGCGCGGCCGCGTCGCGGTCGAAACCGGGCTCAACTATTTCGCCGATCTCTCGATTTCCGGCCCAATCGCGCCGGGCATTCTGAGCGGCAAGATCGCTGCGTATTGGAACGAAGATGAGGGTTGGTTCGAAAATGATTTCGACGGCTCGCAATTCGGCCAAAGCGAAACCAACATCATCCGCGGCGCGCTGCGGCTGACGCCGAACAACAATTTCGAGATGATCCTGCGCGCTGAGCAGGGCAACATCACCGGCGATGGCCCCGCTGGCCAGAACCACGCCCGCTTCTCGCGCGACTCGTTCGACTTCTCGATCAACAATCGCGGCTTCACCGACGGCGCCTGGGAGCAGGCGATCCTCGAAACCAATTGGGACGTCGGCTTCGGCGACGGCACGATCACCAACATCACCGGCTATCGTGCGTATGACGGCCGCTCCAGCGGCGATATCGATGCCTGGACGCTGAGCGCATTCCACTCGCGCGCGCTGATCGAGCAGGATCAGTGGAGCAACGAGCTCCGCTACGCCGGCACGTTCGGCCCGGTCGATGTCGTGGCCGGCCACTACATGTTCGAGCAAAACCTGCTCTACATTGAAGAACGCGCGCTTCCGGCGCTCGGCCTGCCTTCACCGCGCGTCGGTGGCGGCGAGGGCGATTTCTCGACCTGGGGTCTGTTCGCGAATGCCGATTGGCACCTGAGCGACGAGCTCACGCTGAACCTCGGCGTGCGCTACACGCACGAAGAAAAGTACGCGCGCGTTTCGCGTTTTCGCCGTGGTCCCGATAACCTCGACGGCGCCGTTGTCGTGCCGGGCGAAGGCGTGGTCGGCGGCAGCATCGATGCCGGCACGCTGAACTTCTCGGACCAACCGTTCGATCTGACCTGGAACGACACCTCGCCGCGCATCGGCATCCAATGGCAGCCGACGCCGGAAACGAACCTCTATGCGTTCGCGGCGCGCGGTTTCCGCTCCGGCGGCGTGAACTTCCGCGTCACCACGTTCGGCATTCCGCCGTGCCCGGCCGTTCCAGTCTGCTCGCCTGGCGGCACACCGCAACCGCCGACGGCGTTCGATTCCGAACAGCAAACGTCGTACGAAATCGGCTGGAAGCAGGATTTCCTCGACGGCCGCGCGCGCATCAACCTCGCGATCTTCCACAACGAGATCGAGGGCATGCAGCGTGAAACCAACTTGCCGGGCCCATCGGGCGTGCAGCAGGTGATCGTCAACGCCGGCGACGCGACCATTCAGGGCGCCGAAATCGAAGCACGCTTCAACATCACCGATACGTTCCTGGTGCAGTTGCAAGCGGGCTATACCGATGGCGAATACGATCGTCTGACCGCCGACATTTCCGGCGATACGATCGTCAACGCCACGGACTATGCGCTGCAGATCCCGCGTCTGGCGCCGTGGACGTACGGTGTTTCGTTCATGCACGATCTCGAAATGGGCATGGGCACGTTGTCCAGTCGCGTCAGCTACAACCACCGCGACGCGAACTTCTACACCGACAACAACCGCGGCACGCTGAACGAGGCCGACATCATCGACGCCAACTTCACGTTCCGTCCGACATCAGGCCCGTGGGCGATTTCGCTCTATGGCAACAACCTGACCGACGAAGCGACGTTCGGCGGCGATACCCAATTGCCGGATATCGCGCAGTTCGGCGGTGACGGCGCTGGCCCATTGCCGCCGCCAACCTTCTCACCGCTCAACAAAGGCCGCGTCATCGGCGTTGAGATGACGTTCGACTTCTAACCCCTCCTAGGAAGTGCAAATTCTTACGGCCGCAACTTCGGTTGCGGCCGTTTTTCTTTGCCGCAAGCGCGGTTGGCGAAAGCAATTCCGTAACGGTAGGCAGAAGCGCTACGCCACGGCCAAACGAGGGGACTGCCTTGCGCCAACTTTGCGTAATTCTTGCTTCGCTTGTGTTCGGCATCGTGTCCGCGCACGCGCAGGATTCCAACGAGATCGTCGTCACCGCCGATAAGCACGGCGAGGCGCGGGCGCAGGAATTGCCGATCACGTTGAATGCGTTCAGCGCCGAGCAATTGCGCGCACGCAATGTCGAGGATCTGCAGAGCTTGAGCTACGCGATCCCAAACGTGCAGTTTGAGGATGTCGGCACCGCGCGCGGGGTCGCGAATTATTCGATCCGCGGCGTGGGTATAAATTCGTCGATCGCTTCTGTTGATCCGGCGGTCGGGCTCTTCGTCGATGGCATGTATGTCGGCGTGAACGCTGGCGCGTTGACGGATGTGTTTGACGTTGAAGCGATTGAAGTGCTGCGCGGGCCGCAAGGGGCGCTCTATGGGCGCAACGTCACCGGCGGCGCGGTTCTCGTGCGCACGCGTGCGCCGAGCGAGGTGTTCGAGGCGCACGGGCGTGTTGCGGTTGAGACCGGCACGAACGTGATCACCGAGGCGGCGATCTCCGGCCCGCTGGCCGAAGGCGCGCTCTCGGGGCGGTTTGCGATCTATCGCGCCGACGATGATGGCTGGCTGGAGAACGATTTCGACGGCTCAAGCTTTGGTCGCAACGAGACCAGCGTCTATCGCGCCGCGTTGCGCTTTACCCCGACGCCGCGCTTTGAAGCGCTGTTGCGGATCGAGCAGGGCAACGTGCACGGCGATGGGCCCGCGGGGCAGAACCACGCGCTGTTCGAGCGCGGCAGTTTCGACTTCGCGATCAACAATCGCGGCTATGCGGCGACCGATTGGGAGCAGGCGATCCTGGAGATGAATTGGCGCGTCGGCTTCGGCGATGGCGTT
>JAGNNB010000487.1 GCA_017990865.1 Lysobacteraceae bacterium | reverse complement strand
GCTCAAGGCGCTGGGACTGAACAACGACATCAGTGCATCCGCCGACTACACGGCGAGCCAGGCCTGGGCGCGGGCGATCCACGCTGCGAGCCCACGCTGGGATGGAATCCGTTACGTGTCGCGGCAGATGAACAGGGGGTTCGCCTACGCCATCTTTGAACGGAGTGGACTGCGCAAGCTGCGCGCCGACAAGCTCAAGCCGCAGCAGGTGGATGACCTCTGCGATAGGTTCAATGTCGCCGCGGTCTGACGACGCCGCGGTCCGAACCCGAAGGTCGGCAAACTGGTGTACACCGGCCGTTCGTCGGCGAAAACCGGTCGGCTCCAGTCGGCCACTACCTGACGTTGACGACGGTCAGCTTTTGGTCTGTCCATCGACCTTGCAGAGACCGAATCCGATCAGGCACGCGCGCGTAACTCCCTCACGCCGCGGCCCAGCTTGCGTCGCAACAAGGCGCGCAGGGTCACCCCGTCGGAGTAGCCGATCTGCGCGGCGATTTGGTCGACGCTCGCGCTGCCGGTGCGCAGCAGATGGACTGCACGCTCGACGCGCAGATCCTGGAAGTACGACAGTGGCGTCTTGCCCAAAACGCTTTGCACGCGCCGCGCCAAAGTGCGTTCGCTCGCGCCCGAGGCGACGGCCGCTTCGGCGAGTGAGAACCCGTGCGCGAGCTGCTGCCGGGCCCAGCCCTCAAATCGCTCGACCACCGGGTCGGCGTGGGCGAGGTGATCGGGGATCACGAACTCAGCTTGCGAGCCGCGTGTCTCTACCAGAAGGTAACGCGCCGCCAGCGCCGCTAGCACTGGGCTGCGGCTGCGCACGACGCTCAACGCAAGGTCGAGATGGGCCAACGCGGCACCTGCCGTGGTGAAGCCGGCCGAGTTCACGAGCATGCGGGACTCGTCGAGCGCCACGTACGGATAGCGCTGCCGAAACATCGGCGCCAGCCACCATGAAGTCGTTGCGCGCTGACCGTCGAGCAGCGCGCTCTCCGCCAGCAAGAAGGTGCCAGTACAGGCAGCGCCAGCGACCGCGCCGGAATGTGACCACTTCTTCAACGCGACGACCGCGTCGGCCACGTCCGCACATGCCAGGCGCGCAGCGAGTGTGTCTGGCATCTTGGCGCCGAGCGCCGGCACGAGCACGACGTCGGGGTTCCGAACACAGTGCACTGGCACCACCGGCACAGTCAGACCCTGCGCGGTGCGAACGCGACGCCGCACTCCGACTAAGGTCACGTCGATAGGCTCCGGCGCCTGTGCGAGCGAGCCCGCCAGTTCATTGGCAGTGCTCAGTGTGTCCGTGAGGGCGGCAAGGCCCAGATCGAACACGCCATCGAGAACAAGAAGGTGCAGTCGCATGGCAGAAATGATATCAATGTTGGCTTTCCTGCCACTCGCGGATATTGCAATCCCGCCGGAAACTGCCGACTCGCAAGTGCGGTTAGCCGTCCAACCAGAGGATCATTCCATGACCAAGTTCGCCCTGTTCGTCCGTCTCGAAGCCAAGCCTGGACAGGAGGCCGCCGTTGCCGACTTTCTGGCCGGCGCATTGCCGCTCGCCAACGCCGAGTCGGGCACTACCGCCTGGTTCGCATTGAAGTTCGGCCCCTCGACGTTCGGCGTCTTCGACGCCTTTGCCGACGAGGCGGGCCGCGAGGCTCACTTACACGGCCCGATCGCAGCCGCGTTGATGGCCAACGCAGCTGCCTTGCTCAGCACACCGCCGAACATCGAGAAGATCGATCTGCTCGCGGCGAAGTTGCCTGGATGACGGGCTGACCTCGGCGCCGCGCGGTGGGTTCGAATTTGAGCTGACGCGCAGTGTCGCCGCAGAGGCCTTCACCCTTGTTGTCAAGGCCGACGGGACCGTCGTCGGGTGGGGACCGAACGCGGATGGGTAATCGGCGCGGCCGACGGCGCCACGCGGCAACATCGGTACGCCGGTCGGGGTCGAACTTCTTGGGAGGGCGATGCAAGTCGCCCTGCGTTGCCTGGGGATCGAACGATGCGGGGTTGCCCGGAAAGGCATATGACCAGTCAACTGAGTCGACCCACCGATTTCCGGTCGCTTGCGAGGCCCCGCTCCTAGCCGGTCTCTGCCTCGCGATGGGCGAACCTAGAACCGCCTCTCAAGATGAGTTGTTTGCGCGGCGATTACCGCTTTCATGCGAGGCGCCCTTGGGCAGAGATCGGCCAATACCGGTCATAGAAGCGCGTCGCGCTGCATAGCAGCCGTTGGCCGGTGTATCGGCCGAAACATTCAAACGCCGAACCGGACAGCGGGTGGGCCGCTCGGCTGGATGCCGCTCCACGACTTGAACGCACGCCGAATGGCGCTGGCTTGCTGGAAGCCACCAGCGACCCGATGTCCGCCACGCTGAGGCCGGTCGAGCACAGGTAGTCTACGAGGGAACTACCGGCATTCAGGCCGCCGATCTCATCGGCCGCAAGATTTCGCGCGAGGGCGGCGCGGCCGTGCGCTTGGCGCTGGCGCGCATGCAAGACGTCTCGAGGTCGCTCGCGCAGGTTCGGCCGGCGCGCAGCGGGCTCTGGGCCAGCCACACAGAGTCGGCTCAAGGCCGATTCGACGATCGCGCGTCGTCGTGGAGCGCGCAGTACTGGGCAAGCACCCACCGCGGGCTGACGTTCGGCGTTTCATGTCTTGCGCTCGGCGCCATCGCGCTCGTTGCCAGACGAATAATGCGGTAGGCATCGACAATGAACGGTTTATTGCAGCGACGCGACGATGCACAGCCGTTACGAGGCGATGGCTACACGCCGTTGCACGAATATGGCGTAATCGGCAATAGTCGGACGATCGCGCTCGTATCAGTACGCGGGTCGATCGATTGGCTCTGTCTGCCCCATTTTTCAGGCGGCGCCGTATTTGCGACGCTGCTCGACCAAGCGCGCGGCGGGCGTTTCCGCCTGTGTC
>JAGNNB010000486.1 GCA_017990865.1 Lysobacteraceae bacterium | reverse complement strand
GGTCGCTGCGACGCACTTCGTAGCGTTGCTGGGCGTTGGCGGGCGTGGCGTGAGCGGTCATGGGCGGGTGGTCATGGGCAGGCGTCCTGCGCGGAGCCGCATTTTAGCCCAGTCAGCGGATTCCGACGCCGCTACCATGCGCGGCACGCCCCATCGCCGGATTCGTTCGCATGTCGCCCACGCTGGAGATCATCGGCCGCCGCAGCTCGCACTACACCCGCATGGTCCGTCTATTGGCGGAGGAATTGGGCGTGAATTACGCGCTGCGGCCCATCCACGACTTGCTGAGCGAGGATCCCGCCGTGTTCGCGGGCAATCCGGCGCTGAAATTGCCCGCCGCTCGGCTGGGCGAGACCACCGTCTGGGGCAGCCTCAACGCCTGCCGGCTGGTCGCGCGCAGCACCCCCGGCGGCGAGACGCGGGTGTTCTGGCCGGAACAGGCGCAGAGCGCGCTGCTGATGAACGCGCATGAGGTACTGGCGCACGTCATGGCGGCGCAGGTCGAGGTGGTATTCCACGAGATCGTGAGCCGACGGCCGGCCGACGCGACCTCGCGCAAGCGCCGGACGAGTCTGATGCTGTGCCTGGAATGGCTGAACCGGCACCTCGATGATATCCATGCGGCTTTGCCCGCGGACCGGATCGCGCTGTTCGACCTGGGCCTGTACGCCCTGCTCGAGCATTTGCCGTTCCGCAACCCGATCGATCTGTCGCCGATGCCGCATCTGGTCGATTTCGTCGCCGCCTTCGGCGAGCGCGCATCGGCGCAGGCCACGCCCTACGTCTTCGACGCACCGCCGCCGGAGCGGGCGGACGCCTGAAAACGAACACGGCCGCTTTCGCGGCCCGTGTTGTCGATCGCATCGAGACCGATGCTTCGAAGCCGGGGCTTACTGCGCAGGCTTGGGCACGATCGATTCGGTGGTGATCGACAGCTTCACTTCGTCGCTGACGTTCGGCGCGTATTTGCCGACGCCGAAATCGGTGCGCTTGATGGTGGTGGTCGCGCTGAAACCGGCGGCTTCGCGCTTGGCCATCGGCTGCACGCCGACCTTGTTGATCGTCACGTTCAGCGTGACCGGCTTGGTGATGCCCTTGATGGTCAAATCGCCCACCACCGTCAGCTTGCCTTTGCCGGCGGCTTTGACCGAGGTGCTTTTGAAGGTGATGGTCGGGAATTTCTCGGCGTCGAAGAAATCGTCGCTGCGCAGATGCGCGTCGAAATCAGGCACGTGCGAGTTCAGGCCGGCGAGCGGGATCGTCACTTCGACCTTCGAGTCCGCGACTTTGGCAGGGTCGTAGGTGATGAAGCCGTCGACTTGGCCGAAATGCGCGATCGGGTTGGAGAAGCCGAAATGGCTCCAACTGGCGACTACGTCGGTGTGGTTGGCGTCGATCTTGTAGGTCAGCGGCGCGGCGACGGCAGCGCCAGCGGCGAGCGCGAGCGACAGGGCGGCGGCGATCAGCGGTTTCGTGTTCATAAGGGGTCCTTTGGGGCGGAACGGGAGAGACGTCAGGAGAGGCGGCGAGCGCGGGATCGGTTGCGGCGCCGGGGCGAATCGGTGAAACCAGCGTTCATTCGATGCTGCAGGCTTCGTCGAACGACAGCCGCGGCGAACGGGGGAAGATCGAAGTCGCGTCACCGCGGCCGAGGTTGATCAGAAAATTCGAACGAATGGCGGTGCCGGCGAAGAACTCGGCGTCGACCTTGGCGTTATCGAAGCCCGACATCGGGCCGGTGTCCAAGCCGAGCGCGCGCGCGGCGAAGATCAAATACGCGCCCTGCAGACTGCCGTTGCGCAGGGCGATGGTTTCGAGCGCCGCTTCGGGCTTGCCGGCGAACCACGAACGCGCGTCGGTGTGCGGGAACAGCACCGGCAATTTGTCGTAGAACTTCAGATCGTGGCCGAGAATCGCCACCACCGGCGCGGCCAAGGTCTTCGCACGATTGCCCTCGTCCAAGGCCGGCGCGAGTCGCGCCTTGGCTTCTGCGCTGCGGACGAAAACGACACGGGCGGGCGACATATTGGCGCTGGTCGGCCCCCACTTCATCAATTCGTAAAGACGATGCAAAGTGGCATCGTCGATCTCGCCGTCGAACTGGTTATAGGTGCGGGCGCTGCGAAACATCTGGTCGAGCGCGGTGTCGTTGAGCGGTGCATTCATTCGTGGCGCTTCCGAAGCGGATGGGAATTTCGACAGGCCGGCAGTGTAGAGTCCAGAACAGGCCTGAACAGCCGCACGACAAGAACGTATCAGGCTCATCTTTGCAACAATGCAGACACGAATCGCCGATTCGCTACAAATTTACTCGCTTAGCGATGGGCACGCCGGCAATGTTCGGCAGGCTGACGCTTTGGCTTCGGCCGTTGCGGCGCTGGTCGCCGAGGATCGAGGGACCGCCGAGCCCACAATATCGCAAACGACCCTGAAGCCGCGTTGGCCCTGGCGCTGGACGGCGCCGCGCCTGATCGGCGGCGACGCGCGGGCCTTCGGAGCGGACTTCGGCGATCTGCTGCGCGCACCGCCGACGCTCGCCATCGGCTGCGGGCGGCAGGCGGCACTGGCGACGCGCCTGTTGCGCGCCCATGGCGGCCGCGCCGTGCAGATTCTCGACCCACGCATCGACCCGAGCGCTTGGGATCTGGTGATCGTGCCGCAGCACGACCGCGTGCGCGGCGCGAACGTAATCGCGACCCTCGGCAGTCTGCATCCCATCGACGACGCGTGGTTGGCGGCTGCAAGGCAACGATTCGCGCAGTTCGCCGACCTGCCGCGACCGCGCACGGCGGTCTTGCTGGGCGGTCGCACCCGTCATGCGCGCTTCGACCGCATGGCCTTCGAGGTGCTGGCGTCGAAATTGGAAGTCGCACTCGCTCGCGAAGGCGGCAGCGTGCTGCTGACCGCCTCGCGCCGCACCGATCGCGAACTGCGCGGCGTACTCGCG
>JAGNNB010000485.1 GCA_017990865.1 Lysobacteraceae bacterium | reverse complement strand
CTCGGCGGACATTCGTTGATCGCGGTGACGATGATCGAACGGATGCGCAGGCAGGACATGCAGGGCGATGTTCGCGCGCTGTTCACCACATCGAGCCTGGCCGGGTTCGCCGCGACGCTGCGGGAAGCGGAGGCGCCGCGATCGGCGCCTCCGAATGCGATTCCGGACGGCGCGCAGCGAATCGAACCGCATATGCTGCCGCTGGTCGAGCTGAGTCAAGCGCAGATCGATGCGATCGTCGCGCAAGTCGAGGGCGGCGCCGGCAATATCCAGGACATCTATCCGCTGGCGCCGTTGCAGGAAGGCATCCTCTTCCATCGCATGCTGGCCGAGCACGGCGACCTCTATCACGCCACCGTGCTGGTGCGTTTCGCCGACCGCGCGCGGATCGACGACTTCCTCGCGATGATGCAGCAGGTGGTCGACCGCCATGACATCCTGCGCACTTGCTTCATCTCGAAAGGCCTGAACGCCCCGCTGCAAGTGGTACGGCGGCACGCGGCGATCGATCATGAAGCGCTGGACCTCGATCCGGCCGACGGCCCGATCGGCGAACAGCTCGCGGCGCGCTACGCGCCCGGCCGTTTCAGTCTCGATGTGACCCGAGCGCCATTGCTTCGTTTCGGCGATGCCTTCGACCCCGAGACCGGGCAGTGGCTGATGTGCCTGGTGTTCCACCATCTTGTCCTCGATCACACCAGCCTGGAAGTGATCATGGAGGAAGCGACCTTGATCGGGCAGGGCCGCAGCGACGAGTTGCTGCCGCCCGCGCCGTTCCGCAATTACATCTGGCAGGTGAAGGTCGATGCCGATCCGGCCGCGCATCAGGCCTTCTTCACCCGCACGCTCGGCGATATCGACCGGCCGACCACGCCGTTCGGTCTGACCCAGACCAGCGACGACGTGGTTCGCTTCGACGAGTACGTTCGGATGCTTCCCGGCGATATCTCCGCGAATCTGCGGCGCCGCGCGCGCGAGTTGGGCGTCAGCGCAGCATCGCTGATGCATCTGGCCTGGGCGATGGTGCTCGCCCGCGCGACCAGTCAATCGAGCGTGGTGTTCGGCACCGTGCTGTTCGGCCGCATGGACGGCGGCGAGGACGCCGACCGCGCGCTCGGCTTGTTCATCAATACCTTGCCCATTCGCATCGATATCGACGATGCTGACATCGTCGCTGCGATCAAGAGCACGCACGCTGCGCTCGCCGAGTTGTTGCCGCACGAGCACGCGCCGCTGGTCGATGCTCAACGTTGCAGCGCCGTGCCGGCATCGATGCCGTTGTTCACGTCGCTGATCAATTACACCTACAGTTCCGCGTCCGCATCGTTCCGCAGCGATTTCCATATGGAGCCGACCGCCGGCGCGGAACGCACCAACTATCCGCTCGCGATCGCGATCGACGATCAGGGCGAGAATTTCGAAATCGCGGTGCAAGTGCTGCCCGCCGTCGGCGCTTCGCGCGTCTGGGGTTATCTGCAAACCGCGCTGTCCGGCATCCTGAGCGCGCTCGACGAACGTTCGAATAGCGCGGTCTCGGCGATCGATGTGATGCCCGCGCCCGAGTACGCGCGGATCGTCGATGATTGGAACGACACCGCCCGCGATTTCCCGCTCGAGCGCTGCGCGCACGTGTTGTTCTCCGAGCAAGTCGCGCGCTATCCGCAGGCGCTCGCGCTCGTCTTCGGCGGCGAACGCATCGCTTACGGCGACTTGAACGCGCGCGCCAATCGCATCGCGCACCGACTGCGCGCTGAGGGTATCGGCCCGGGCACCTTGGTCGCGGTTGCGCTGGAACGCGGGGTCGAGATGATCGCGGCCCTGCTCGGCGTACTCAAAGCCGGCGGCGCTTATGTGCCGATGGCGACCGATGCGCCGTCCGATCGCATCGCGTTCATGCTCGACGACGCCGCGCCCGCGCTGTTGCTCGCGCATCGCTGCGCGCAACTGCCGGATCATCTCGGCGTACCGGTGTTGATCCTGGAAGAGATCGCGTCCGAACTCGCCCAACAACCCGACAGCGATCCCGATCTGGCCGGGATGCGATCCTCGCAGCCCGCTTACGTCATCTACACCTCGGGCACCACCGGTACGCCGAAGGGCGTCGTGGTCAGCCATCGTAATCTGGTCAATTTCGTCTACTGGTGCCGCGAAGCGGAATTGATCGGCCCCGGTCACTCGATGACCCAATTCGCGCCGTATACCTTCGACGCGTCGGCCGGCGAAATCTTCGGTGCGCTATTGTCCGGTGCAGAACTGCATCTGCTCGACGATGCGACGATTCAAAGCCCGCCGCAACTGCAACAGTACCTGCTCGACCACGGCGTGCGTTTCGCGGCGCTGCCTCCGGCGTATCTGCAGCACATGGATCCGTCGCGAGTGCCGGAAGGTTTCCGTCTGTTGACCGCGGGCTCCGCACCGACGCCGGAGTTGGTCGAACGCTGGGCGGGGCGGGGCCATTACCTCAATGGCTACGGCCCGACCGAAACCACGATTCTCTCGACATCGACCTGGCTCAGCGCCGACGAAGAGACGATCACCATCGGCAAGCCGATCGCCAATACGCGATTGTATTTGCTCGACGAACAACGGCGCCCGGTGCCGATCGGTGTTTCCGGCGAAATCTGGATCGGCGGCGAAGGCGTCACGCCCGGCTATCTCAACCGACCGGAACTCACCGACGAACGCTATCTCGACGATCCGTTCGATCGCCGTACCGGCGCGCGCATGTACCGTACCGGAGACCTCGGCCGCTGGATGGAGGACGGCGCGGTCGAGTTCCTCGGGCGCAACGACTTCCAGGTCAAGATTCGCGGTTTCCGGATCGAATTGGGCGAGATCGAGAATCGGCTGTGCGCGTTCGACGGCGTGCGCGAAGCGGTCGTCCTGGCGCGCGAAGACGGCCGCGGCGAGAAGCAGTTGGTCGCGTATTACCTCGCGGCCGAGGCCT
>JAGNNB010000063.1 GCA_017990865.1 Lysobacteraceae bacterium | reverse complement strand
AGCCCCGGGTGCGCTTCGCTTACCCGGGCTACGCGGTCGTCGCGATCTCGTTGGGATGGTGGGGTTCGCTGCGCTCACCGCCACCCTACGCATCAAATCGCCCGCCGATACCCCTGGAACAACTGCAGCAGCCACGGTTTCTGCGCCAACACCAGGCTCACGCCGATGCGTTCTTTCGGCGATAGCGTGGCATCGCGGATCAGCAGGGCGTCGAATTCGCGGACCACGTCTTCCAGGCGTTGGCGCATTTGCCGGATGCCTTCGATGCTGAGGCTGCCGGTGAGCAGGAACAGGCCGTCCTGTTCACCGTCGAAGGGGTCGGCGAAATAGTCGCTGAGCAGTTTTTCGCGGAAGTAACGTTCCATCGGTCCGTCGCGGCGCCAGCGGAAGTTGCGCGCAGTCAGCGCGCGGGCGCGATTGCCGGGCAGCAGCTCGATGATGCCGAGGCGATCGAGTTTCACCAACAGCCCGGTCCACTGCGGTTCGGTGAAATTGAATTGCGTCAGTACGTCCTGCTGCCGCCAACGGTTGAGGCTGAGGAACAGCGCGAGCAATAACCCGGGATCGGAGACCAGCGCGCGCTCCTGCGCTTCGGTCAGTTCGGCCATGCTGTCGCGGCCGCGCGCGGCTTCGGCGGCGAGTTCGGATAAACCCACGTCCAGCACGTCGCAGATTTGCTCCAGGCGCTGCAGGCTCATCGCGCGCAGCGAGAACATGCGTTTGACGGCCGCCTCGCTCATCTTCAAGCGGCCCGCGAGGTCGCGGTAGGTCATGCCCTGCCCGCGCAGCAAGCGCTTGAGGGCGTCGATCAAATCCACGGTGACGGCCATGGGTCTCGCTTTTCGATACCGAAGAGTCTCTTTATCTACACTCGGGTCGAGCCGATTGCAACGGTCGTCGCCGGTCGGCCTACTCGGGACGGCCCTCGCCGTGGCCGCCGACCGCAGGAGCGCCCCATGCCTATCGCCGACGACCGCTCGGTTCGCGAGCAGGATCACGACCGGAGCCCGCATCGCGTAGTCGGCCGCATCGGCGAACCAGCCGACGGTCGTTCCGTACGCATGCATCCGCGCCGACGCGCGCCCGCGTGGGCCATCTCAATGACGCTGCTGCTGGTCGCGCTGACCTCCGCGCAAGCGCGCGCGGTCACGCTGATCGACATCGACATCTCGACGAAGGGCGCGCCGGTGGAGGCGCGGATCGAGGTCTCCGCGAATGGCGAAAATCGCATCGTGTTTTCGTCGCTGCGCTCCACAGTGCAGTGGGCGAAGGTGGAAACGATCCATCCCGACGGCCGCGTCGTGCGCGAGGATCGCGGCGCGGCGCTGAAATTGCTGGCCGAAGAAGAAGCCATGCATCCCGAACGCGGCGCCGTGTACCGCCTGCACGAAATCGTCGGCGCTGCGCCGGGCGTGTGGCGCATCCGCATCACGCCCGAGCGCGGCGGCCGTGGACGGATCCGCGGGGCGGCGTCGCTGCGCCCGCGCTACGAACTGATGTTGCCGATCGTCATGAGCGAATGGCGCGCCGGCGAACTCGCGGTCGTCCAAGTGCTGGCGAACGACAACGGCATGGCGCTCGCCGGCATTCCCGGCATTCGCTTTTGGATCGAAGACATGCGCGGCCGCAAAGTGCACGAGGGCGTGGCGCGCACCGGGCTGCGCAATCGCTACGGCGTGCTGTTGAACCCGGATACGCGCGTGTATCTGGCGACACCGACGCTGACGAAAGCTGGTCGATATCGCGTGTTCGCCGTGCACGATTTCGGCGATGGCCCGGTGCGCACCAGCACCGAAATCGTCGTGCGCTGATCCTCATTCTCGATCGCAACAGTACCGCCTCGCACGCACTCCCCTCACCCACTCCCATCATCGCGACACGCTACCGTCGAGGCGCCATCGTCGAGACGCGAACTTCCCACCGGAGAATTCCACGATGCCGACATCCACCGCGCCCCGCCCCACTCGCCGCAACTGGCCTATCGTCGCTTTCGCATTGGCGCTCACCGGGCTGCAGTGGCCCGCCGCGCAGGCGCAGTCGGAGGCGATCAGCCGGCAATCGCAATTGAGTCTCGCGGCCTCGGCCGAAGTGCCGGCCGCGGCACTCAGCGCGTTGGCCGAAGGCGGGAAATTCGTGATCGGCGCGGTGGCGATCAGCGGCGGCGTGGCGGCGATCACCGTCTCGGCGGTGGGCGTCGGTGCCTCGTTCGTGGTGTATGTGTCGGTGGAAGCGTTGAAAGCGGGCGCGATCGTCGTCGGCAAAACGCTGGAAACGGTGGCGGTCAGCGGCGGTTGGTTGTTGTACGCCAGCGGCGAAGCGCTGTGCTTCGTGATCGACGAAACGATGCGCCCGCATCTGCACTCGCGCGGGATTCTGCGGTGAACGCCGCGGCGGTTCGTCGGCACGCGGTTCGTGGACACGCACTTCGTCGACGCGCGACGCTTCGCTGTCTTGGCATCGCGTCGCGCATGCGGATCGTCGCTGCTGTCTTGTCGCTTGCCTTCGTCGCGATCACGACGGCAGCGCCCGCATTCGCCGGCACCGCTTGCGATGCGCCGCCGATTACCGCCACGAAACTCGCGGATGCGGCGGCGACGGCCGCGCGCGCGATCGAGGCACTGGATCGCGCGGACGCGCCGGTCGCGGTGGTCTCGCGCATCGGCCGCGACTTGTCGAAGCACGGACTGGTTTACAGCCACGCCGGCTTCGCGTTGCGCGATCACCCCGAAGGCCGCTGGACGGTGGTGCATCTGCTGAACGACTGCAGCGACGACGGTTCCGGCTTGTACACGCAGGGCATGGTGAATTTCTTCGCCGACGATTTGGTGAATCAGGATGCCCGCATCACCTGGTTGGAACCGGCGATGGCCGAGCGCTTGGCGGAACGTCTGCTCGGCTTGCCGCGCGATGCGCTGTACACGCCGCGCTACAACTTGATCGCGCGTCCCGGCAGCCGCGAGTATCAGAATTCGACGGCATGGGTGCTGGAACATCTGGCCGCCGCGACGTCATCGCATCGTCGCGTCTACGACCGCGGCGACGCCTACGTCATCGCGCAGGCGCAGGGCTTCCGGCCCGATCACGTGCATATCGCCTACACCAAGCGCATCGTCGGCGGTTTGTTCGGTGCGAATATCGCCTTCACCGATCACTCGGTCGCCACGCGACTCAAGGGCGATTATCCCGTCGTCACCGTGCGTTCGATTCTGCGCTGGTTGCGCGAGGCGGGACATATCGCCGAGGAACGCGAATGGCGATTCGGGCGCGAAAGCGGGCGACTGGGGCCGGCTTAGCGCGATCGAAAGAATTCCATGTGGGAGGCTCGGAATGCCCGATCAACAGTCGCTGACAATGAAATCGGGCCTGCCGGCCCTCCCACATCAGAAGATGGCGAAGCCCGTCGGCGCAATCGAAAGAATCCACTGTGGGAGGGCCGGAAGGCCCGATCGATCCTCGCCGACACTGAAATCAGGCCTGCCGGCCCTCCCACATCAGAAGATGACGAACACCGTCGGCGTGATCGAAAGAATCCACTGCGGGAGGGCCGGAAGGCCCGATCGATCGTCGCTGACACTGAAATCGGGCCTGCCGGCCCTCCCACATCAAAAGATAGCGAAGCCCGCCGGCGCATTCGAAAGAATTCCATGTGGGTGGGCCGAAAGGCCCGATCGATCCTCGCCGACACTGAAATCGGGCCTACCGACCCTGCCACATCAGAAGATGCCGAACCCCGCCGGCGCGATCAAAAGAATCCACTGTGGGAGGGCCGGAAGGCCCGATCGATCCTCGCTGACACTGAAATCGGGCCTGCCGGCCCTCCGACATCAGAAGATGGCGAAGCCCGTCGGCGCATTCGAAAGAATCCACTGTGGGAGGCTCGGAAGGCCCGATCGATCGTCGCTGACGCTGAAATCGGGCCTGCCGGCCCTCCCACATCAAAAGATAGCGAACCCCGCCGGCGCATCCGCCGCATCGCAAGCTTCCCGCGACAGGGCATCCACGCGCGCCAACGGCGGGCCGCGATGCAGCCAACGCTCGAGCGCATCGATCGCCGAGTCATCGCCAGCCACGATCACTTCGACGCGACCGTCGGCGAGATTGCGCGCATGGCCGCGCAATCCCAACGCGAGCGCCTGCTGCCGGGTATGCGCGCGGAAGGCGACGCCCTGCACGCGGCCGGACACGAAAAAGCGCGCGGCGGATTCGGTCATGGCGATCTCCCCTACTTTCGCGACGCGTCGATACCGCGCATCAACCCGACTTCGTGGCCGGTTTCGTCGCGCCCGGATTCGTCGCGCTGCTTTTTTTCGCGCCGACATCCGTCTTTCCGTCATGTTTGGCAATCGCGGCATCCAACTCGGCCGAAGTGACCGGTCCCAGAAAACGCTGCGCGATGCGGCCGTCGGGCGCGACGAGATAGGTCATCGGCAAACCGCGCGGCGTGCCGAACGCGGTCGGCGGGTCGTACACATCGACGATCGCGATGGGATATTTGACCGGGCGGCGTTTGAGAAACGCGCGCATGTCCTGCGGCTCGATTTCTTCGTAAGCGAGGCCGACCACTTCCAGATCGTCGCGCGCGGCGTCGTACGCATCAAGGTCCGGCATTTCCTTCAAGCACGGCTTGCACCACGTCGCCCAGAAATTCAACACGACCCAACGGCCACGACGGCTCGCCAACTCGTACATCGCGCCATCGAGCAAGGCGATGCGCAGCGTCGGTGAATCGCCCACGGCATCGGCGATATCGGCCGCCGGTTCCGATGTCGATTGAGATTCAGATGCCGATCCCGATTCTGCGCCGGGCTCGGTCGCGGTTTGCGGGGCTTGCGCGCTCGGTGCGGATTGCACCGCATCGTCGGCGTCGCGCTTGCAAGCGGACAGCGCGGCGATCGACAACAAGATCGCGCACAGCGGCGCTGCAGATGGCAGACGTTTCATTCCGAATGTTCCTTGCGATAAACGCCCGCGACCGGGCGGCGCAGCAGATCGCGCAGCGGCACGCGCAGATCGTCCAATGCGGCGAACGCAGCTTCGCCCAGCGCATCGTCGCGCGCGGGCAACCACGCTTCGGCGATGGGGATGCGCAGATGGCAGGTTTCGTACAGATCGGCGAGCGACACGTCGTCGAGATCCCGCGCGAGCAGCCATTCGCCGGACTCGGCGCGACTGAGCACGCGGGCGGCGCTGAGCTGGCCCAGCATCTGCTGCACCAGGGCGTCGGTCAGCATCGGTTCCGAGCGGCGGATGTCGTCCAAATGCAGGCCTTTGCCTTCGCCGCGCGCTTCCTGGAAGCGGCCGATCAAACGCAACAGACCGTAGAGTTCATAGCCGATCGGCAACCGTTGCGACGCCGGCTGATAGCGGAACGCCGACAACGACGACGCCAACGAGGCACCGAGCAGAATCGCGATCCAACTGAAGTAGATCCAACCCATGAAGATCGGAATCAACGCCAATGCGCCATAGATTTTTTGATACGTGGCGAACCCGCCGAGATACAGGCCGACGCCCCACTTGACCGCTTCGATCACCACGGCCGCGAGCGCGGCGCCGATCATCGCGAAACGCCACTGGATGGTGCGATGCGGCACCACGCGATAGACCAAGGTCAATGCCAACCATTCGATCAGGATGGGACTGATGCGCAGCAACCACGTTTCCAGCCATTGCCCGGGCGCGGTGTTGAACACCGACAGCGCGAAGAACCGCGCGGACATCGCGAGACTGGCGGCGGCGAGCAGCGCACCGAAGGTCAGCACCGTCCAATACACCAGGAATCGGCCGAATTTCGGCCGCGCGGTCGGTACGCGCCAGATGCGGTTGAACGCGGCCTCGATGCCGTTGAGCGTGATCAGCAACGACACCACCAGCACGATCACGCCGACCGCGGTGAGTTGGCCAGTGTTCTTCGACAACTCGCGCAGATACGCTTCGACCTCGCGCGCGGACGAGGGCACGAAATTCGCGAAAATATAGTGGCTGAGCTGGTCGCTCCACTGGTCGTACACCGGGAACGCCGACAGCACGCCGAACACCACCATGCTCAGCGGCACCAGGGCGAAGGCGGTGGTGAACGACAAGGCGCCCGCGGCCTGGAACAACCGGTCGTCGAGAAAGCGGCTCAGCAGGAAGCGGAAAAACGTGCGCGCGCGTGCGCGATCCCCGAGCGTTTCGAGGGTGTGGCGCAGCCAACGCAGCAGGGTGTCCAAGGGTTCCATGGCCGCACAGGGTAGCAGGCCGGCGCGCGGGGCTTCGAGCGCGCGCGGCCCGGCGAAGCCTCTCGCGGCGGGCGATGCGACAGGTCACGCGACGGGGCGCGCGAGGGGGTGCGCGAGAGGGGCGGCGTGAGGGTCGAGACGGGTGCCCTGCTATCCTGTGGGCATGGCCGAAATTCTGATTCTGTACTACAGCCGCGGCGGTTCCGTGGCGCAACTGGCGCGCGCCATCGCGCGCGGCGTGGGCGAAGTGGACGGCGCGAGCGCGCGCTTGCGCACCGTGCCGCCGGTGGCGCCGATCACCCAGGCAGCGGCACCGCCGGAACCCGAGGACGGCGCGCCTTACGTCGAGAAACACGATCTGCGCGAGTGTGCCGGATTGATCCTCGGCAGCCCTACCCGCTTCGGCAACATGGCCGCGCCGATGAAGCATTTCATCGACACCCTGGGCGCCGAATGGGCCAGCGGCACGCTGGTAGGCAAGCCGGCGGCGGTGTTCACCTCCACGGCCACGCAGCACGGCGGGCAGGAGTCGACTTTGCTGACGATGCTGCTGCCGCTGCTGCATCACGGCTGCGTGATCGCCGGCATCCCGTTCACCGAGCCCCTGCTCAGCAGCACCCGCACCGGCGGCACGCCCTACGGCGCCAGTCACGTGGCGGGCGGCAAGGACGAGACGCGGCTGAGCGACGAGGAAGCCGCGCTCGCCCGCGCGCTCGGCAAACGCATCGCCCAACTGGCGCTGCGGCTGGCATGAACGCGCAGGACGACGCAAGCGTCGCGGCCTCGAGTGTTACCGACGTGGGCGCT
This sequence comes from Lysobacteraceae bacterium, assembly GCA_017990865.1. Lineage (GTDB taxonomy): Bacteria > Pseudomonadota > Gammaproteobacteria > Xanthomonadales > Xanthomonadaceae > Lysobacter_I. Next base: position 3,842 of record JAGNNB010000063.1, on the reverse strand, counting down.
GCCGACGATGCCGATCGCGCCGCCGCCCGGCGAACGCGGATCGGCTTGGCGTTGGCTTTGGCGGCACTCGGCGCGCTGTATGCGACGTGGTATCGCAACGACTCGCATATGGTGGCGGCCTACGCGATCTTCGCGCTGCCGCCTTTGCTGCTGAGCGCGTTCGTGGCCCGCGGCGGGCGCGTCGCACGATTCCTCGCCGGCGTGCTGGCGCTGCTGTGGTGCTCGCACGGCGTGATGATCGCCTGGTCCGACCCGGCGCATCGCGGCTACGCCCTCGCCGAGACCGCGTTGGCGATCCTCATCGTCTTCGCCGCCAGCGCCGATGGTCTGCGCGAGCGCGCGCGCAAACGTCGGGCCAAGTCCGAAGCCGCGGCATGACGCCATCGTCGCGCCGTATCATAGGCGCACCATTCATCCCGCACGCATCGCGCCGTCTCGCGGCGATGCCGCTACGATCCACGTCGGAGTCCGTATGTTCGACCAACTGCTGATCGTCACCACCGGCGGCACCATCGACAAGATCTACTTCGACGATAAATCGGATTTCCAGATCGGCGACCCGCAGATCGGCCGCATTCTCGAAGAACTCGGCGTCGGTTTCCGCTTCAGCGTGATTCCGATCATCCGCAAGGATTCGCTGCACATCAGCGAGGCCGATCGCGAACTGATCCGCGCCACCATCGCCGCGCAGGCGGTGAAACATGTTCTGGTCACGCACGGCACCGACACCATGGTCGAAACCGCGAAAGTGCTGTCGCAGATCGCCGACAAGACCATCGTACTGACCGGCGCGCTGAATCCCGCGCGCTTTCGCGGCTCCGACGCGGAATTCAATATCGGCACCGCGGTGGGCGCGGTGCAATCGCTGCCGCCGGGCGTGTATATCGCCATGAACGGCCGCATCTGGGATCCGGCGAACGTCCGCAAGAACGTGTCGGCGAATCGGTTCGAAGCGGCGAGCTGATCGGCATGGCGTCGATACCGACGCCTCGACTGTTTCTTTGTTCCTTCGCAATCGCGAAACCCCGGCCGAAGCCGGGGTTTCGTCGTTGCATGCCCGTGTTACGCGGGATATCGCACAAACATCATGGATAAGTGCCGTAAACGCCACCGTTCGGAATCACGTACAGCAGACGATTCGGCGAGCCGGCGCCCGGATTCACCACTTTGTTGGGCGTGGCGTTGGTCAACAAGCGCTGCGTGACTTCCGCCACCGAGGCGTTTGGAAGCTGGCCCATGATGAGCGCGGCGAAACCGGCGACGTGCGGCGAGGCCATCGATGTGCCGCTCTTGGTCGTCAGCGACGTGTTGTCGAGATGGCTGGCGGACACGATATTGCGGCCCGGGGCGAAGATATCGATGCACGAACCGATGTTCGAATAGTCCGAACGCACATCGTTGATGTCGGTGGAGCCCACGGTAATCGCCGAAGGCGCGCGCGCCGGGGAATAATTGCAGGCGGTGTCGCCGTAGTTGTTGCCCGCAGCGACCACCACGACCACGCCCGCAGCGGTGAGATTGGCGACCGCAGCGTCGACCGAGGCATTGGCGAGGCCGCCCAAGCTCATATTGGCGACGGCGGGCTTGGTGTGGTTGACGCGCACCCAATCCATGCCCGCGATCACACCCGACCATGTGCCCGAACCCGTGCAACCGAGCACGCGCACCGGATGGATCGTCGCGCCCTTGGCGATACCGGCGGAGCCGCCGGCCATCGTGCCCGCTACGTGCGTGCCATGGCCGTGGCAATCGTTGGTGCCGATACCGTCGGCGAACGCGGTGAAGCCGATATTGCTGACGCGCGACGGCGGCGCGCCGGTCCACCAGTTGAACTGCGTGTGGGTCGGTCGCACGCCGGTGTCGATGACATAGGCATGCACGCCGATACCGATCGGGAAGAACGCGTACCAGCCGTCGAGCGGCAGATTGCGCTGATCGACGCGATCGACGCCCCAGCTCGGCGGTTGCTGATAGGCGGGATTCGCGTTGACGATGCCGTCTTCTTCGACGTACTCGACGCGCGGATCGGCCAGCAGTTTGGCGAGCGCCGCATCGTCGGCCTGCACGACGAAACCGCGCAGCGCTTGCTCGAAGCTGCGCACCAACTTCGCGCCGTGGTTCGCCGCCAAGCCTCGGGCGACCGTGGACACGCGCGCGGTGGGCCTGACTTCGCTGGCCAAACTGGCCGCCTGCGGTTTCAGCACCACGATGTACTGCCCTTCGACGGGACGTCCGTTGGTGCGGAAGTCGGCGGCGGACGAAACGAGCGGAATGGCTGCGCCGATCAGCGTTGAAGCGATCGCGACGGACAACTTTGAAATTCGATTTTTCATGGTCGATAGGTTCCTTGATATGGATAGTTGATGGAGCCTCTACTTGTTGCGGACACGAAAAGCCGGCGAAAATCCGGAGGCGTTCTTGAGACGGGATTTCCGTAGAGTCGGCGGGCTCGGCATCGCTGCGGCCTATCGTTCCGCAGCGCACGCTATACGCCGCATATTCGCGCTCGCAAGCGGAAACAGGCACGCAACGCGGCCGTTAAAAAAACGTAATCGAATTTTCGCACTCGCTGACGGCGAAAACGCATCGGAAATCGACGCCGCTTCGCATCTCGATCGAGAAGCGCTTCAGCGAAATCATGCATGAATCGCGGGCGACATCGCATTTTCGCGAATTCGTCGCGGGCCCAATCGCGTAGAGAGGACGAAAACAAGCGCATTTTTTCGATGTTCGTCGACACGGAAGAACACCTAACAGAAATGATAGGGGTGGCGGCGAATGGGATTCGCCCTGTTGCGGCAGCGCAACAAGGTTTTGCGCGAACGCATCGCGCATCGCCACGAAACCGATGCGGCCGCATGACGATTCGCCGTAAAGAAAAGCCCCCGGTCTCGCGACCGGGGGCTTGGTGACGCGCATCGCTGCGGGCGAATGCCCGAATCGATCAGAACGTGATGCTCCAGCTATTGATGTAACCCGTATCGGCGGTGGAGTTGTCGTTGACGCGCAGCCTCCAATTACCGTTCAAGTTTTCGGTCGACAAATTCACCGTGTAGCTGCGGATGATGTTGTCGGTGCTGGTTCCGGTGCGGTCGTGCAGGATGTAGGCGGTGCCGTCCGGTGCGATCAGGCTCACGCGCAGGTCGCCGATATACGTATGACGGATATCGACCGCGACTTGCGTGTTGGTCGGACCGGTACCGCTGCGACCGGTGACTCGGATCGCGCTGGTGGTGGTGCTGTTGTCGTAGATCGGGTAATCGGTGTTGTTGGTGTAGGTCTGCGTACCCGGCGCGTTGACCGTGACCGTGCTGGTCTTGGTCGCGGTCGCACCGCTGTTGTCCGTCACCATCAACGTGACCGTATAGCTGCCGCTGCCGCCGTAGGTCTTGCTGGGGTTGGTGGCGGTCGAGGTGGTGCTGTCGCCGAAGTTCCAACTGCGCGTGGCGATGGTGCCGTCGCTATCGGTGGAGGTATCGGTGAAGTTGGCCGTCAAACCGCTGGTCGTGAACGTGAAGTTCGCGGTCGGCGGCACATTCGGCGCGACCACCGTGACCGAACTGGTCTTGGTGTTGGTGGCGCCGACGTTGTCGGTGACGGTCAACGTGACGGTGTAGGTACCGCCCGCCGCGTAGGTTTTGCTCGGGTTGGTGGCGGTCGAAGTGCTGCCGTCGCCGAAATTCCAACTGCGCGAGGCGATAGTGCCGTCGCTATCGGTGGAGGTATCGGTGAAGGTCGCCGTCAAACCGCTGGTGGTGAAGGTGAAGTTCGCGACCGGCGGAACGTTCGGCGGCGCGGTGCCGGTGAAGTTCTGCCCGGTGACGTCCGCGTCGGCGATGGTG
>JAGNNB010000484.1 GCA_017990865.1 Lysobacteraceae bacterium | reverse complement strand
ATCGCCGCAGGCGTGACCGAACATGTCGTTGAAGGTTTTGAAGTGGTCGATATCGACGAACAGCACCGATAGCGGTTGATGATTGCGATGCGCGTGCTGGAAGGTGCGCGACAGCGATAGATCGATGCTGCGCCGATTCATGCTGCCGGTCAGCGCGTCGACCTCGGCGGTGTGGCGCAGCTTCAACGCGGTCACGGCCTCTTCGATCTGCTGCACGGTGATGCGCGCCAAATCCCGCGCGATGATCAGTTCGTCCGGATGGAACGCGGTCGCTCCGACGCGTTCGAGCACCAGCGCGCCCCACGCCGGCGCGCGTATCGGCATCGACACCGCCGCTTCCATCGCCACCGCGACCGCTTCGCCGGGCTTGGTCACCGGGTATTGCAGATCGATGCTGCCCGACAATTGCTGCCGCAGCGTTTGCCGGCGCGTAAGGTCCTGTTCGGACATGCGTTCGAGCGCCGCCGGCGGCCACGACATCAAAACATCGCTGCCCAGATAACCGCGGGTCATCGCCAGCGCGAGGCTGGTCGGCACGATGCGGTGCAGATGCTCGAGCAACAAGCGATACGCCGCGGGCTGAACCTCTTCTTCGTCCAAACCGCGCAAACTCATCTGCAAGGCGCTGAGCAATTCCGAACGCACCGCTTCGCGGTAAAGCTTGCGCTCGGATTCCTCGCGCGCGCGCTGTTCGCGGTCGCGCTGTTCGCGGTATTTGCTGATGCGGCTGATCAAACCGACCGCCAGCATCAACGCGCACAATACGATCGCGACTTGATACCCGTAATGCGTCAACAGCGTGCTTCGGACGACGCCGATCGCGGTCAGTTCGGACACGATGACGGCGGCGGCGATCGCGAGCAACGAGCACATGACCGCCGCGGCCATCGTGACGCGTCTGCGCCACGCGTCCAGCAATACCATCAGACCGACGAGACCGCCGGCCAGCCAAACGGCGGGCAACGCCGCGGTCGCGAGGTGGCTGACGTTCGCGCCCCAAGCCAACAGCGCGCAAGCCAGCAACAACAGCGCGATCGTGCCGACGTTGATCTTGCGCGCCCAATCCTGCCGCGCCTTAGGCAAATCGGTGTAGCGCAGCAGGATGCGCAGCGCCGCCGCTTCGAAGATCAACGACATCGCGCCGAATCCGCCGCTGCCGAGCCCGGCGAAAAGTCCCAGACTGTCGAGTTGATACAAATGACCGTTATGCGCGGCGATCTGCATCAGGCCGACGGCGCAGAAACCGAAGAACGACAAAAACGTCATGTCACGGGAAGCGAAGTACAGCGCCAGCGACAACAGCGCCAGCGTGAACAGACTCGCGTACGCGGCGATCACGATCATCGTCGCCCGCTGCATGTATTCCATCGCGGCCGCTTCGGACACGACCTCGGGATGCAGCGCGGATTTGCGCAGCGACGAAGCTTCCAGTTGGATGCGGATATCGCCTTCCCACACGCTGGGCAAGCGAAATAAGTAACCGACCGGCAAGACGCCGTCCTCGGCATCCGGCTGCAGAAAACTGCGCGGGCCCGGTTGCCAGTTCTCGCCCGCGGACAAGCGCAGGCTTTGCAGCGGCACGCGTCGTACCCAGAGCACCCAATGCGACGCCTGGGTCGCGTCGCGGGGAATGGTGAAGCGCAGTTCCGCCTGGGCGGTGCTGCCATCGTCCTTCAACAACAAGGAGTGGCCGTCGCGGCTGACCTCGGCGGTCGATCCGGACGGCGCGGCCATCGGCGCCACCGCGACTTCGATCGACGCGGGCTCGGGCCGCTCCGGCAGCGCGGAGAGAAACAAATAGGCGAGCAACAGCGGCAAGAAGGCGATACCGCCGATCGCGAACCAGTGCCGTTCGAGCTTCTCCGCGCCGGCGGCCTTTTTCTTCATCGACTCAGCCCGGCGCCGGCCCACGAGCGCGCACGGGCCGGCGCGCAGCCGCCCGCAGCCGGCCGCCTCGCACGGTCGTCATGCGCATCGATTCGTGGACCCTGTTGTCGTCGCAATGGCGTGTCCCCCCTGAACACCCCGGCGGCCGAGGCTATTTTCTCCCCTACCGTAGCGCGTCACAGTATCACCACACGCTTCGCCGTCGCACCCCCGCCTCGCCCTCCGGCTCGGCTAAACTGGCGGTTTTCACGACCATCGTCACAATGAACCCCGACTCTTCCATGGACGGCGCCCCTGCCGAGGGCACCGCCGAGCGCCGCCAGGACTTCATCCGCCAGATCGTCCGCGACGACCTCGCCAGCGGCAAACACACCGAAATCCGCACCCGGTTCCCGCCCGAACCCAACGGCTACCTGCATCTGGGCCACACCCGGGCGATCTGGACCGACTTCGGCATCGCCCAGGAATTCGGCGGCCGCTGCAACCTGCGGCTGGACGACACCAACCCGGCGAAGGAAGACCCCGAGTACGTCCGCGCCATTCAGGACGATGTGCGCTGGCTGGGCTACGACTGGGCCAATCTGCGCCATGCCTCGGACTATTTCGAGGTGTTCTACCTCGCCGCCGAAAAGCTGATCCGCCAAGGCGACGCCTTCGTCTGCGATCTCAACGCCGACGAGGTGCGCGCCTATCGCGGCAGCCTGCACGAACCCGGCCGGGAATCGCCGTATCGCGACCGCGGCGTCGATGAGAACCTCGACCTGTTCCGGCGCATGCGCGCGGGCGAGTTCCCCGACGGCGCGCGCACCCTGCGCGCGAAGATCGACATGACCAGCGGCAACATCAATCTGCGCGATCCGGCGCTGTACCGCATCAAGCATGTCGAGCACCAGAACACCGGCGACGCCTGGCCGATTTACCCGATGTACGACTACGCGCATTCGCTCAGCGACGCGGCGGAAGGCATCACCCATTCGCTGTGCACCCTGGAATTCGAAGATCATCGCCCGCTGTACGACTGGTGCGTGGAGAAAGTCGATCTGGCGCATCATCCCGAATTACTC
>JAGNNB010000483.1 GCA_017990865.1 Lysobacteraceae bacterium | reverse complement strand
CGTTGCGCGCGCTCGGTGGAGATCATGGGTGGAATTTTCCGACGGTATTCCTACCTCGTCGTAGAAGTTTCCGCCGTATGCATGGAACAGGGGATGGTGAGCGGCTGCCGAATCGGCGGCCTCACCAGAAGTGTGGGCGTATAGATTCAATCGATACTCAACTCAATCCTCAGGAGCGCGATATGAAAACGAAAGTGTTGGTAGGTTTTGCGTTGGTAGCCGCACTCGGCAGTCTTTTGTCGAGTACGCCTGCCTCTGCGGCCCAAGGGCATTGGAAGCCGATAGTATGGGGAAATTGCTGGGAGGCGCCCTATTTCACCGGCAATTCTTGCCAATTCAATTTTCAGGGCAAACTTTGGCAAATCGACAACGTGTGGTTGGCCAATAAAACCCCCGGCGCCGTTTGCGGGGCCTTTGGGAAATGGGGTATCCAAGGTCCGCTGGTACCCCGTATTTCCCCAACGCCTTGCTGGGGTTGCGGCAATCAACTCTATAGGGAACGCAGACTCATCATGGCTTGCCAGTAAACCCACGATCCCGTTGGGCCGCGCGATATCGCAGTCGTGCGGCCCAGCGGATGTCTCTCGCGAAATAACAGATAAGCAAAAAAATCATCGGTACGGGCGTGGCTCTCCAAGCATAGAGTCAACTCGTAAAGTAGATATTGACCCGCCGATGCGATACGAAAATCTGCACGTTGTGCATGACGTACCGGATGAGAGCACACGACTGCAGGATGCGATCGTCGAAAAGTGTCCGCTGTCGGCACGGAACAGGGGGAGGCGTGCGGCTGCCGACACGGTAGCGACGCCCTGCGTTAGTCGTACTTGTCGTTCGTGCTCTACCTGGCCATATCGCCGGTTTTCGAGTATCGCCGCACGGTGTCGCGTTCGCGACCGACTCCGTGCCGTCGACGAAAAAACGAGTTCGCATCCCTCGCGACCGGCGAGATGGAAGAAATGGAAGAGTGTTGTTCGCGATCCAGCAACAACAACGACAAACCCAAGGAGATTCAATCATGAAAGCGCTATTACATGAAACCCAAAAGCGCGTCTTCGCAGCGTTGTTGCTCGTCGCAAGCGTGTTGGGAGCGGCGACCAGTCAAGCCGCGACGATCACGGCCGACTTCAACGGCGACGGCAGAAGCGATACGGCGACGATCACCGCCGCATCGGGCAGCATCTCGATCGCGCACGGCGGTGGCGGAACCACCAGTTACGGCTTGCCGGCGAATTGGCTGACGATCAGCGCGGTCGAACTCAACGGAACCGCAGGGCTCGAACTCGTGGCCTCGTACGCGGGCACATCGGTGTGGGTCGTCGACGACCGCATCCGAACCACTCGCCTGTATCTCGCGACGCCCGCGGGAGCCGGGCGCGTCATCTATTTCTCGGAAATGAATGGCGTGGCGGGCAACGAGGTGGCCTTCATCAACAACGACGGCACCATCTGGGTGATCGACGATCGCGCCAGGAAAACGCGCCTGTACAACGTTCCGGCAATAGGCAGCGGCGGCGGCCCGCGTTACGTGAAAATCGGCGAATTCAACGGCACGGCGGGCAACGAGATCATGTTCTCGTACGTGGACGGCAGAAGCTACGTCGTAGACGATCGTCTGCACGCCACGCGCGCGTACTTTTACCTGAGCGACGGCGGTCCCCCGACGTACGCGAACGTCGACGGCGTCGCCGGTCTCGAAGCCATCTTCAATTACACCTTCGGGAAGATTTGGGTGGTCGATCGCACGCGCAAGGTAGTGTACCGCTGACGACGCGTTTCGCTTCCGGCGATGGGTTGCCCTGTCGCCGGAAGCGCGAGGGTAAAGCGGTGGAGACATCACGCGTGTGTTGTGGTCGCCTGACATCGATTTCGCTTTCGGCGACGTTCTCGCTACGGCTTCGAGGCGAGGCGTTGCCTTCCCTGTCGAAACCATGCCATCGCCCGCGATACCCGGCATAATCGACGCCTAAGCTCGGGAGCGAAACGAATGCGTAAATCGGGGGGAGCGGGGGTTCGGATCGACGACGTGGCGCGGGCCGCGGGCGTGTCGATGAAGACCGTCTCGCGGGTGTTCAATCAAGAGCCGAACGTGCGTCCGGAGACCCGCGAGAAGGTGGCGGCGGCGGCGAAGGCCTTGAATTTCCGCCCGAATCCCTCGGCGCGCAGTCTGGCGGGGCGGCGGTCGTATCTGATCTCGACGCTCTACGACAATCCGTCCAGCAGTTACGTGATGCAGGTGGTGTCCGGGGTGCTGGACGCCTGCGAGGCGGCGCACTACAGCATGATGATGCGGCCGGTGGATTACGCCAGCCGCGACCATGTCGATGCGATCGCCGACAGCGTGGCGCAGTACGCGCCCGACGGCCTGGTGCTGACGCCGCCGCTGACCGACGACGAGGCGCTGCTGGAGCGACTGCAGGCCATGGGCGTGCGTTACGCCAGCATTTCGCCGCGCGAGCAGAACGCGCGGATCGGTGCGCGCCTGGACGAGCGCCGCGCGGTGCGCGAGATGATGGCCTACATCGTCGGCTTGGGGCATCGCCGGATCGGGCACATCAAAGGACATCGCGATCACGGCGCGACCGAGTGGCGCTTGCAGGGTTATCGCGACGGCTTGGCCGATGCGGGTATCGCTTACGACAAGGCCTTGGTGGTGCCGGGCGAATTCGTGTTCGAATCGGGGACGGCCGGCGCGGAGGCGCTGTTGTCGTTGCCCGAGCCGCCTACCGCGATTTTCGCCGCCAACGACGACACCGCGGCCGGCGTGTTGCACACCGCGGCGCGCCGCGGCGTGCGCGTGCCGCAGGATCTGTCGGTGTTCGGGTTCGACGATTTGCCGATGGCGCGTCAGCTATGGCCATCGCTGACGACGGTGCGCCAAGCCAGCCGCGACATGGGCCGCATCGCGGCGGAACAGTTGCTGCTGTCGATTCGCGAGCCGCAATCCGGCG
>JAGNNB010000482.1 GCA_017990865.1 Lysobacteraceae bacterium | reverse complement strand
TACGTGATGACCGGGAAGGTCGTCTGGAAAGACATGACCCGCTTCTGGGGCAAGCTCTTCGGCATCAACTTCGCGTTGGGCGTGACCACCGGCATCACCCTGGAATTCCAGTTCGGCACCAACTGGGCGTATTACTCGCACTACGTCGGCGACATCTTCGGCGCGCCCCTGGCGATCGAAGGCTTGATGGCCTTCTTCCTGGAATCGACCTTCATCGGCCTGTTCTTCTTCGGCTGGGATCGGCTGAGCAAGCCGCAGCACTTGCTGGTGACGTTGCTGATGGCGATCGGCACCAACCTGTCGGCGCTGTGGATCTTGATCGCCAACGGCTGGATGCAGAACCCGGTCGGCGCCGAATTCAGTTACCACACGATGCGCATGGAGATGGTGGATTTCTGGGCCGTCGTCTTCAACCCGGACGCGCAAGCCAAGTTCGTGCATACCGTATCGGCCGGCTACGTGACTGGTGCGATGTTCGTCCTGTCGATCTCGGCGTACTACCTGCTCAAGGGCCGCAATATCGAATTCGCCAAACGCAGTTTCCGCGTCGCGGCTGCGTTCGGACTGGCCTCGGTGCTGTCGGTCATCGTGCTGGGCGACGAGTCCGGCTACACCGTCGGCGAAGCGCAACAAACCAAGATGGCCGCGATGGAAGCGATGTGGGAGACGCAGCCGGCGCCCGCGGGGCTGGCGTTGGTCGCCGGCATCGACGAACGCGCGCAACGCAACGATTGGGAAATCCAGATCCCCTGGGTGCTCGGTTTGATCGGCACCCGCTCGGTCTCCGAAACCATTCCCGGCATCATCGAGATCAAGGAAAAGAATCGCGAACGCATCGTGCGCGGCATCGAAGCGGTGACGGCGCTCGAACGCCTGCGCAAGCATCGCGACGACGCCGATGCCAAAACACGCTTCGAAACGCATAAAGCCGACCTGGGCTTCGGTCTGCTGTTGAAGAAATACACCGTCGACGTGCGTCAGGCCACCCCCGAGATGATCCAGCGCGCGGTCGACGACACGATCCCGCGCGTCGCGCCGATGTTCTGGTCGTTCCGACTGATGGTCGCCGCCGGCTTCGCGATGTTGGCGCTGTTCGCCTTGGCGTTCTGGCAAACGCTGCGCGGCCGTTGCGGTCAGCAGCGCTGGTTGTTGCGTTGGGCGCTGTGGATGCTGCCGGTGCCTTGGATCGCGAGCGAATTGGGCTGGTTCGTCGCCGAATACGGCCGCCAGCCGTGGACCATCTACGGCGTATTACCGACGCATATGTCGGTGTCGACGTTATCGGTGGAGAGCCTCTACGGCTCGCTCGCCGGATTCATCGGCTTCTACACTCTGCTGTTGATCGTCGAGATGTATCTGATGGTCAAGTTCGCGCGTCAAGGCCCCGGCAGTCTCGGTACCGGGCGTTACGACAACGAAGTCGCGCATGCCGCGACCGCCGCCTGAGGAGATCGCGTCATGCTCGATTACGAGACTCTGAAACTGATCTGGTGGCTGCTGGTGGGCGTACTGCTCGTCGGCTTCGCCATCATGGACGGCCACGACATGGGCGTGGGCACCTTGTTGCCTTTCGTCGGCAAGAACGATGAAGAACGCCGCGTCGTCATCAATACCGTCGGCCCGCACTGGGACGGCAACCAAGTGTGGTTCATCACCGGCGGCGGCGCGATCTTCGCCGCATGGCCGTTGGTCTACGCCACCGCGTTCAGCGGCTTCTACTGGGCGATGCTGGCGGTGCTGTGGGCCTTGTTCTTTCGTCCCGTCGGCTTCGACTACCGCAGCAAGATCCAGAATGCGACCTGGCGCAAAACCTGGGATTGGGGTTTGTTCGTGGGCGGCGCGGTGCCGCCGCTGATCTTCGGCGTCGCCTTCGGCAATCTGTTCCAAGGTGTACCGTTCGGATTCGACGATAGCCTGATCTCCACCTACACCGGCAGTTTCTGGGCGTTGCTCAACCCATTCGCGCTGTTGGTCGGCGTGGTCTCCAGCACGATGATCGTCATGCATGGCGGCATGTATCTGGCGCACCGCACCGTGGGCGACATTCAGCGCCGCACGATTCGCGCCGCATCGTGGTCGGCACTGTTGATGATCGCCGCATTCGTCGGCGCGGGCCTGTGGCTGCGGTTCGGCGGCATCGAGGGGTATGCGATCACCAGCATGCTCGCCACCGATGCCCTGCCCGACCCGTTGGCGAAGACCGTCGCGCGCAGCGCCGACGCGTGGTGGACGAACTACGCTCGCCAACCCGCGATCTGGCTGTTGCCGGTGCTGGGCATCGCGGGCGCGCTGCTCGCCGTTTGGAGCGTGCGCGCGAAACGCACGTTGACCGCGTTCGTCTTGTCGTCGCTTTCGATCGTGGGCGTGATCGGCACCGCTGGCGCGGCGCTGTTCCCGTTCGTGATGCCCTCATCGACGCATCCGAACGCAAGTCTGACGGTGTGGGACAGCACCTCCAGCCATCTCACCCTGGGCCTGATGTTCTGGGCGGTGGTGATCTTCATGCCCATCATCGTGTTCTACACCGGCTGGGCGTATCGCGTGATGCGCGGCAAGGTGACGGTCGAGCAGATTCGCGCCAACGAACACTCGGCGTACTGAGGCGATCATGGCGACCATCGCATTGACCGCCCAGAACGGCCGACAGATCACCGCCCACGCCGGCCGGTGCCGCAATTTCCTGGTGAAACGCATCCACGACGGCAGCATCGGCGAGTGGGAAAAGCGTGCGCTCGAAAAGAGCGAAACGATGTGCGGAAGCGGCGATGCCTTGCCGGCCGCATTAAGCGATGTCGACGTTCTGATCACGGCCGGCATCGGCCCGGGACTGCAGACACGGTTAGCGCGACTCGGCGTACAGGTGATCGTCACCGATGTACTGCTGCCCGATCAGGCCATCGCCGCCTGGGTCGCCGGAGCGCTGCTCGCGCGCCCCGTCGTCTCGCGCGATGC
>JAGNNB010000481.1 GCA_017990865.1 Lysobacteraceae bacterium | reverse complement strand
GCTGCCGATCGCGCAGATCCGCATGGCCGGGATCACATGCGCCGGATGTTGGATCGCGCCTTCGATCGCGCCCCCCGCCGCGGGTGCGGACGCGCCGCGCGTTTCCGAGCGCGCGCAGCCGCTGCAGGCCACACCGGCCGCCGCGACGAGGGCGTAGACGAGCGATGCGCGAATGGCGGTCATGGCGAGCTCCTGAGGGCGATCGTTTCGATGATAGCGGAGCGGGCGCAACGGCGTGCTTGAAAGCGGCATGCCTCCGCGCTTATCGGCAATCCGCGCGCAGACGTTCGAACTGACGTTGCACCGAGCCGCCTTGCGGCATCGCTTCGCGGATTTTCGTCTCCAGCGCGTCCAGCGTTTCCATGGCTTTCGTCGCTCGCAAGGTCTCAGGCTCACCCTCGCGTTCGCTTACCGGCGATCGGCAGCGGGTCGCGGCGACCGCCGCCGCCGCCACCCACGCGATCTTGCGCAGTTCCGGGTCGCCCTGCGGCAATGCGGACAACGTCTCCAATCGCGCCAACACAGCGTTCGACTCTGCGGCGACGTCCTGCGTCGCGGCGGCGGGCGGTGTATCGGCGTCCGTCGTCGCTTCGCTCGCGCTCGCGCTTTCCGCGGCGGCCGCGATTTGCCGCAGATCGAACAGCGCCAACGACAAATCCGCGCGGCGCGCATTCGGATGCGCGTTGTCGTAGCCGGTGCGCGTGAGCCGCACCGCTTGCTGCAAACGCGCGCGGGCCTGAGCGTTCTGCCCCAGCGCCGCCTGCGCTTCGCCGATCAAGCGCGCGGTGTCGCCGATCAGCGCATGTTCCTTGCCGACCCGCGCGATCCGCAGACGCTCGACTTGGCGCAACAGCGTCAGCGCCGTTTGGTCGCGTCCGGATTCCTGCAGCACCATCGCTTTGTTGAACAGAATGTTTTGGTAGTACTCGTCTTCCGGCGTCTTGCGCAACGTCGCCAATGCGCGATCGAGCAGCTTCAGCGCGGTTTCGGTGTCGCCGCGCTCGAAGGCGATGATGCCGAGGCTGTTGTCGTCGCGCGCCACCTTGGCGTGGCGTTCGCCCAGCCGCGCCGCCAAGCGCGCGCGGGTTTGCGTGAACGCCGCCTCGGCTTCGTCCAGGCGGCCCTGGTCGACCAGAATCGCCGCGAATTGTCGTCGTGCGTCGATCGCGTCCGGATGATCTTCGCCGCGCAACTCCAGCGCCAGCGACAGCGCGTCGTAGCAATCGCGCTCGGCGATCGCCAAATGCCCGGCCCTGCGCTCCAGCGCGCACAGATTGCGTTGCAGTTCGATCGCCAGCGGATGGCGATCCCCGACGCTGGCCTGCAACTGCGCCAGCGCGTTGCGGTAGCCGCGCAAGGCTTCGGGCAGCTTGTTGTCGTCGCGATACAAGGCGGCCAGATCGCCCAGGTTCTCGACCACGCCGGCGATATCGTCGAGCGTGTTGCGGCGGATCTCCAGCGAACGCTGGAACAAGACGCGCGCGAGTTCGGATTCTTCGTCCGTCTCGCTGCGGCAGCGGCCCAATTCGGAATAGAACGTCGCCACATGCACCGGCAATTGACCCTGCAGCCGGCGTGCCTCCGCTTCCAGCGGCGCCATCTGCGCCACGCAGGCCTGCGCCTGACCGAGTTGCCGCTGTGCCCGCCCCAGATCCGACGCCGATCCCAGACGCAAACTGTACGGCGCGTCCTCTAGCGGCTCGATCAAGGTCGCCTGCAGTTTCAACAAACGTTCGGCGTCCTGGTAATCGCCCAGACTCAAGCGCAACTTCGCCAACACGCCGAACAATTCCGCGCGGGTCAGCGGCTGCGCCGCCAATTCGCGATTGGCGCGCTGCTCGCCCGCGCGCAGCAGATCGCGCACGTCCAGCGGACCGGCGGACGCGCCGCCGGTTTGCTCGAACAGGCCGGTGACGAAGTTCTGCAGTGCCTGCGCGCGGTTCGTTTCCTTTTTCGCCTGCTCCACTTGCCATGTCACCAGGCCGAGCGCCGAGGTCATCACCGAGAGGATCAACGCCGCCGTCGCCAGCACCCAGCGATGGCGATGCATGAATTTGTGGCTGCGGTAGGTCAGGCTTTGCGGCCGCGCCAACACCGGCTTGCCTTCCAGATAGCGGTTGAGATCGAGCGCGAAGGCTTCGACCGATGCGTAGCGTTGCTCCGGCCGCTTGGACAGCGCCTTGAGCACGATATTGTCCAGATCGCCGGAAATTTCCCGCGCACGCCGACGCAGCGCTTGCTTGCGCGACGGGTCGCTGTCGGCTTCGCGCTGCAGGTTCATCGACGGCTTCTGCGGATCGGTCAGCAGAATCGCTTCTTCCCACGCCGCGTCGCTTTGGCGGCTGAGGCGATAGGGTTTGGTCTCGGCCAATAATTCGTACAGCACCACGCCCAACGAATACACGTCGGTCATGGTGGTGACCGGCTCGCCGCGGATCTGTTCCGGCGCGGCGTAGTGCAGGGTGAAGGCGCGCACTTCGGTGCGGGTGCTGTCGCGTCCGGGTTCGGGGCCGTCGAGCAACTTCGCGATGCCGAAATCCAGCAGCCGCACTTCGTCCAGCGGCGTGACCAGAATGTTTGAAGGTTTCAGGTCGCGGTGCACGATCAAGTTGGCGTGCGCGTGGCTCACCGCTTCGCAGACCTGCAAAAACAGGCGCGTGCGTTCTTCGGTATCCAGGTCGCGGCTGCGGCACCAATCGGTGATCGCCTCGCCTTCGACGTATTCCAGGGCGAGATACGGTTGGTTGTCGACGCTGATGCCGGCGTCGAGCAAACGCGCGATGTGCGGATGGCCCAGGCGCGCCAGGATTTGGCGTTCGCGGTTGAAACGTTGGCGCAGATTGGGGTCGGCCAAGCCCGGGCGCAGCAATTTCAGCGCGACCCGGCGTTGGTACAGGCCGTCGGCGCGCCGCGCCAACCACACCTGACCCATGCCGCCTTCGCCGAGCATCCGC
>JAGNNB010000480.1 GCA_017990865.1 Lysobacteraceae bacterium | reverse complement strand
CGCGTACTGCGCGGCCTGATGCACGTGCCGGCCCCAATCGGCCTCGGGGTTGTCCTGCGAATGCGCGTGCTTGAACGCCACGCCGCGCGCGTTGTCGGCGACGTTCGGCGCGAACGCCATATCGTCGTCGCGACCGGCTTCGCCCGGCGTGCCGTCTGCGCGCGCGCCAGTGCGAGCAGCCACGTCGAAATAATCGGTGCCGGTTCCTTTATCGGTGTAGGCCACCGCGCAACCTTTCGGCAGCGCCCACGCGCCGGCCACGCTGATCGCGCCGTACACGCCGCGCGAACCCGACGACGGCGCGATCACCACGCAACGGCGCTTGCGGTCGAACCCATCCGGCACCTGCACCAGCACGCGATGCGGGTGCTTCGCGCCGGGCACGGTGGCGTAGGCCGAAAATTCGCGGCCCGGCACCGTCGCGGTGCTGCCGTAGAGCTCGCCGTAGCCGCCGCCGACCGCGAGATCGGCGATGCCGCGCCAATTGCTCCAGATCGCGCGACGGCGCAATTCCGTCGCGGTCGGCGCGGTCGGATCGGCGAACGCGGGGGGCGCGAGTTGCCGCAGCCCGGTCAGGCCCAAACCCGCGGTGAGCAGATCGTCGCCGTCGCGATGTTCGGTGACGCGTTCGGCGCGGAAATCGGTGGCGGTCATGGTGCGAGCCTTGGACGAGAACCACGGCGCGCGCTTCGCGGCGCAGGCCGGCGGCGCGGCGATCGTGAGCGTCGTCGCCATCGCCAAAGCGAGGGCGCGAACGAAGATTGCGGGATAGGCGGTCATAACGCTCCAACGTAACAGCAACACGAGAGTCTCACATCGTACTTTCGTCCAAGCCGCGATGGGAACCACAGGTGGAGCGCTCCGCGCATCGAAGGGGGATAGACTGCGACCTCGCCCTTATCGCTCGCGACCCACCGCACACCGCCATGCCGCATATCTTGATCGCCGACGACCACCCGCTGTTCCGCGCAGCCCTGCGCGGCGCCGCAGCGGAAGTGGCCGCCGATATCGAGACCTGCGAAGCGGCTTCGCTGGGCGAAGTGCTGGCGCTGCTGGACGCGCGCAGCGATATCGATCTGGTGCTGCTCGACCTGCATATGCCGGGCAATCACGGTTTAGGCGGCTTGGCCGCGATTCGCGCGCAGTTTCCGGCGGTAGCGGTGGCGCTGGTGTCCGCGAACGAAGACCCGCACATCATCCGACGCGCACTGGATCACGGCGCCGCCGGCTACATCCCGAAAAGCGCCGGCCTCGACGAATTGCGCGACGCCATCCGCACCGTGCTGGCCTGCGAAGAATGGCTGCCGCCCGCGTTACGCCCGGCCGTCGCGCGCTCGCCCTCGGCCCCGGCCGATGCCGACCTCGCCGCACGCCTCGCCAGCCTCACTCCGCAGCAGTTCCGCGTGCTTGCGCTGGTCGCCGAAGGCCTGTTGAACAAACAAATCGCCGACCGCCTCGACGTGCAGGAGCGCACGGTCAAAGCGCACCTCAGCGCGATCTTCGAAAAACTCGGCGCGCGCAATCGCACCCAGGCCAGCGTGATTTTGCGGGAGTTGGAGATCAGCGATCCGGCGAGGCAGGTGAGCGATACTTGATGCCGAATCGGACGCCTCTTCACTCGAAATTACGCAGCACGCGCGCAAGAGATAAGACTATGAGCATCAAAAACATACTTCTGGGCATCGCCATCGCAGCGTTTACTCTTCCCGCGATTGCGGAAAACGACGAATCCATTCCGATGATCGTCGTCAGCGGTATCGGCGAGGTCAACGCCCAGCCCGACGAAATGCTCATCGTGCTGCGGATCGAGAAATTCGATAAGGATTTGCAAGCCGCCAAGCGGATGAACGACGATAGCGTGCAGAAGATCATGTCGCTGACGCGAAAGTATTCGATTCCTGCGCGCGACATCGAGACGAGTCGGGTCGCCATGGAGATGATTCGCGCCCCCGCGACGAAACAGGAAGCGGAAGAGCAATACGCCACGAAGACAGGCGTCATCCGAGGTTATTCGAGCACGAAGACGATGATCGTGAAACTAAGCGATATCTCTCGATTCGATGCATTCTACGAGGAACTGCTTCAAACCGGCCTAAGCGAAATAAGCAGTATCCAACCGGCAACGTCCAAACTGTACGAACTCAGAAGCACCGCGAGGGAACTCGCGATGAACGCCGCCCGCGATAAAGCAACCGCGATGGCGGGCACGATCGGGCAGTCGATCGGAAAAGCCGTTCGTATTACCGAGAATCGCGACACGTTCGGTTTCTCTTCCAACAGTTCGACCACCGCCGGAAATTTCACCGAAGAATCGACGCTTTACGCTCCCGGTGCGATCACCGTACGCGTATCGGTGACAGTCAGTTTCGAGCTGAAATAACCGTTCTTCGGCGGAAGCGCCGCCAGCCTCGATCCTTTGACGCCGTTCGCGGCGATCCCGCGAACGGCGTGCGGCGACTCATACCCGCGAAAACCCCCACGACACCATCTTCCCGTGGCGATACGGCATCACGCCATGAAAACCGCGGGGGTCGTCGTCGAACACCAGCGGGAGGAATTGTCGGTCGCCGTCCCACAGCGGTAGATCGAGAATGCGTTCGATCGGAATCCATTCGAGCGTGCCTTCCGGATTCGACGCATGCGGTGTGCCGCTGTAGCGCGTGATGAGGAACACGAAACCAAGCCAGTCTTCGCCCTGTTTGCCGAACCCCGGCCAACTGATGGTGCCACGCAGCGCGAGTTCGTCACATTCGATGCCGGCCTCTTCGCGGATTTCGCGGCGCATGCCGGCGACGATGTCCTCGTCCGCTTCGATTTTGCCGCCGAGGCCGTTGTATTTGCCGAGATGCTGGTCGCCCGGTCGCGCGTTGCGATGGATCATCAACACCTCGCGCCCGTCGGGCGACAGCACATAACCGAGCGTGGCGACGATAGGTGTGTAAGGCATGCGCGGACTCCTGGGC
>JAGNNB010000062.1 GCA_017990865.1 Lysobacteraceae bacterium | reverse complement strand
TTCCAGCGTATACGCTATTGGGTGCCCGATGCGCCGACGATCGGGGCCGGTGCCGCCGCGCTGCATCCGCTGATCGACGCCAACGTCTCCACGCTCGACGAACAGACGTTCGCGAAAACGTTCCGCGGCGACGAATTCTATTTGCGCGATCATCGTTTGGGCGACAACCGGATTCTTCCGGGCGTGGCCTATCTGGAAATGGCGGTACAGGCCGCGCAGTTGGCCGCACCGGGACGCCGCGTCGCCGCGCTGCGCGACGTGCGTTGGCAGAAGCCGATCCTCGTCGGCGACGACCCGCTGCCGGTCCGCATCGCCTTGATGCCGGAACGCGAGGGCGTCGCGTTCGAGCTGTATTCCGCCGATGCCGCATCGAACGCGATTTACGCGCAAGGCGCGGTTGTGCTGGACGAGACGGCGCTCGATGCGGCCGCAGAACTCGCTGCCGAGCGCCTCGATCTGAACGCGATCCGCGCGCGTTGCCGCATTGACGAACGCGCGACGATCGACGCCGCGTTCGTCGCGATGGGCTTCGCGTTCGGCGAGAGTTTCCGCGTCATCGAACGTCTGCATTACAACGCGGACGAAGCGCTCGGCGAATTGCGCATGGTTCCGGCCGCAGGCGTCGATCGAGGCGCTTTCCTGCTGCACCCGGGGCTGCTCGATGGCGCCGTGCGCGCCAGCCTGGGCATCGGCGGTATCGCAGCCGGCACCGCGACGATCCGCGTACCCGTGTCGCTGGGTGAGATCGAGATTCTCGGACCATTGGCCGACCGCGCTTTGGTCTACGTGCGCCGTTCGCGTCAGTCCGTGTCGGCAGGCCAAGAGGCGTACGACCTCGATCTCTGCGATGTCGATGGACGCGTGCGCATGCGCATCCGGCATTTGGTCAGTCAGGCCGCGCCGCAACTGGCGCTGATGGCCCATCGCGCGGCGGCAGCGTCCCCGATGGCTGCGGCTCCGCTCAAAGCAGTGGCGCCGCCGTCGGCATCGGTGGCCCTGAGCGCCGCGAATATCGCAGTGTCCGCACCTTCCGAGATCGTGCCTTCCGAATTAGCGCCTTCAGAGATCGCCACGGCGCTCCTCCAGCGCCTGCTGTCGGACGCCACGAAACTCGCACCCGACCAAATCGACCCGAACGCGCCGCTGGAAAACTACGGCATCGATTCGATCATGATCGCGACCTTGAATCGCGGTCTGGAAAGCCGTTTCGGCGATGTGCCGAAGACCTTGTTCTTCGAACATCAAGAAATCGCCGGCATCGCCGAGTTCCTCGCCGAGCAGCACGGCGACGCGTTGCGCGCCATGGCGGCAGAATTCTCGACGACGCAAGCCGCGGGATCGGCCTCGCTGCCCGCACCCAGCGTTTCTCATGCGCCGGCTTTCGCGACAACGGATGCGACGACGCAGATCTCGTCTGCGCAGGTTGCGGCATCCGGCGATACGCCCTTGGCCGCAGTCGTCGATTTCCTAAAAACCATCGTCGCCGAAACCACTGGATTATCACCCGCGGACATCGATCCGCTGGCGCCGATGGAGAACTACGGCATCGACTCGGTGATGATCGTCAAACTCACCGGTCGCATCGAACAAGCCTTCGGTGCGGTATCCAAAACGTTGTTCTTCGAGTATCAGGAAATCGCCGCGCTGGCGGAACATTTGGCCGAGACGTTCCCCGACACGGCGCGGAAGATGGCGACCGAACTCGGTAGCGCGATCGCCGCACCGATGCCGCAGACGACGGCGGCTGCGATATCGCAAACGGCCGATGCGGCCCCCATTGCTGCCGCCCCGGCCATCGCCGACGGCGATAAAGCACTTGCGTGCTTGTTCTCGCGGATGGTGGAGGCGATCGGCGACGAAGCGACGGTCTGCACGGTCGAGACGCCGATCGCGGATTGGCCGATCGATCCGATCGCGATGACGCGCTTGCTGCATGCGTTGACGGTCGATTTCGAGATGATCGACGCATACGCGCCGTATCGCCATGCCACGCTCGCCGAATGGGCCGCGACCTTGCGTTGGAAAGCGGGGCGCGCGGACGCCTTCGTCGCGCCGATATCGGCCGTTTCCCGATCGTCGCTCGCCCCGACCGGACCATCGTCGTCGCTCGCACGCGCACGCGGTTCGCGCCGCTTCGGACTCGAACGCGCGGTCGAGGACGATATCGCGATCGTCGGTCTCAGCGGGCATTACCCCGGCGCCGAGGATCTTCACGGCTTCTGGCGCAATCTCGCCGTCGGTCGCGATGGCATCAGCGAAATTCCGCTGTCGCGTTGGGATCATGCGCGCATTTTCGATCCCGATCGCAGCCATAAAGGCACCGCTTACGCGAAATGGGGCGGGTTTCTCGACGGGATCGATCGATTCGACGCGAGGTTCTTCAATATCTCCGCGCGCGAAGCGGAGATCATGGACCCCCAGGAACGCCTGTTCCTGCAAACCGCCTGGGAATGCGTCGAAGACGCCTGCTACACCCGGCAAGCGTTGAAGGGGCGCAGTGTCGGCGTCTTCGTCGGCGTCGCCTGGCCGTATTACAGTCAATTCGAAGTCAGCGACCGGCAGATGCTGTCGGGGCGCCCGAGCACGACCTTCGCGTCGATCGCGAATCGCGTCTCGTATTTCATGAATTTCGCCGGCCCGAGCATGGCCGTCGACACGATGTGCTCGTCGTCGTTGACCGCGATCCATCTCGCGATCCGCGCGATCCACGACGGCGACTGCGAGGAAGCTATCGCCGGCGGCGTGAATTTGATCACGCATCGCAACAAGTATCTGCAATTGTGCAGCAGCCAGTTCCTGTCCAGCGACGGCCGCTGCCGCGCCTTCGGCGAAGGCGGCGACGGTTATGTGCCGGGCGAGGGCGTGGGCGCGGTGATGCTCAAGCGCTTGAGTCAGGCGGTGGCCGATGGCGATCACATCTACGGCGTGATCAAAGCCACCGCGCTCAACCACGGCGGCAAGACCAACGGCTACACGGTTCCGAATCAGCCCGCGCAAACGGCGGTGATCGGCAAAGCGCTGAAGCGTTCCGGCTGGGATCCGCGCACGATCGACTACATCGAAGCGCATGGCACCGGTACGTCGCTGGGCGATCCGATCGAAATCGCGGGTCTGACCCGCGCCTTCACGCATGCCGCGACCGATGTCGCCGGCCCGGACACGCGGATCGAAGCGCAAAGCTGCCGCATCGGTTCGATCAAATCGAATTTCGGCCATCTCGAATCGGCCGCGGCCATCGCCGGCCTGACCAAGATCCTGATGCAGTTCCGCTACAGCGCGATCGCGCCTTCGCTGCATTCGGCCACGCTCAATCCGAACATCGACTTCGTACGTGGCCCATTCCGCGTCGTGCAGCGCGAAGAACCGTGGCCCGCGCAAGCCGGGAAGCGCCCACGTCGCGCCGGTCTGAGTTCGTTCGGTGCCGGTGGTTCCAACGCGCACTGCCTGATCGAGGATTACGCTCGTCCGCTGCCGGCCCGCGGTGGCGCACGTCCGGCGCTGTTCGTGCTGTCGGCCGATAGCGAACAGCGATTGGCGCATTACGTCGACCGGGTGATCGCGTTCCTGGAACGCGACGGCGATCCGGATGTGGGCCTCGATCTCGCCGATCTCGCGTTTTCCTCGCAGATCGGTCGCGAGACCATGAGCGAACGCCTCGCCGTCATCGCGACCGGCATCGAAGAACTGCTGTCCGCGCTGCGCAAGTATCGCGAGGATGGCAGCGACGAACGCGTCGTGCGCGGATCGCCGCGCGAGAAGAACGAGAAACTCGAAGCGATCGTCGACGAAACCGAAAAAGACGCGTTGATCCGCAAACTCATCGATACCGGACGCCTGCCGCAATTGGCGCGCGCCTGGGCGTCGATGTTGGATATCGATTGGGCGCGTTTCGCCGATGCGCTGTATCCGTCGTCGGCGTATCCGAGCCGTCCGCGGCGCATGCCGTTCCCGACCATGCCGTTCCTCGCGGAACGCTATTGGGTCGAGGAGAAATCGCAAGACGACACGGTCGAGGCGCTGCATCCGTTGATCGATCGCAACGTCTCCACGCTGTCGGTGCAGGCTTACCGCAAGCGTTTCGACGGTCACGAGTTCTATCTGCGCGACCATATCGTGCGCACCCAGTCTGGAACGGAAACCCGCGCACGCAAGATTCTGCCGGGCGCCGCCTATCTGGAAATGGCGCGAGCCGCGGGCGAACTCGCGGTCGAGGGCGAAGGCCTCCGCGTCGACGGCATCCGCAATTTGATGTGGACGCAGCCGTTCGAAATCGCCGCGACTCCCGACAGTCTTAGCGTGCGCATGCACAGCGACGAACGCGCCTTGCGATTCGAGATCGCGCGCGACTCCGACAGCGGTGTCTGCGTCGAAGGCGAACTGCATTTCCGCGACGCCGATGCGCCCTGCGAAGACGAACGCCTCGATATCGCGGCTGTTCGCGCACGCGGCCATTTGATCGAACCGGGGCTGGACGAGATCTATGCCGGGTTCGAGCGCATGGGCTTCCAGTTCGGCCCCTCGTTCCGCATCACGCACGCGCGCTACCGTCTTGCGGAGGGCGCGCTGTGCCATCTGCGCCTCCCCGAACACCTGCTCGCCGGTCTCGGCGATTACGGCATGCACCCCGCATTGTTGGACGCGGTGCTGCGTTCCGGACTTGCGGTAGGCGTAGGCGAGGGCGGACGCCCGACGGTGCCGATCGTGCCGTTCGCGCTGGATGCACTGGAATACCGTCACCCCTTGCCCGCCGAATGCTTCGTGTACGTCACTCGCAGCCGCGATGCGCTGTCCGATAGCGGCCCGGGCGTTGCGGTGTCGGGCGCGGAAGCCGCGGTCTACAAATACGACTTGATCGTGGTCGACAGCGACGGTCTGGTGTTGGCGAAACTCAATGGATTCGCCGGCCGGCCGCTGACGAAACCGCCGCAGGCGCCGACGCGCGCGATGCGTTATTTCGGCTACGAATGGGCGGCGACGCCGCTTCCGGCCCGGGCCACGACCGAAACGGCCTCGCGGACCGTGCTGCTGGCGACGACCTCGCGGGCCTTGGCGGATGCGATGGCGAGTTGTTTGTCCGCGCACGATCGTCTCGTGCCGGTGCTACTCGCAGGCCCGGACACCGATGACGGCGCGACCGTCGACCGTTTCGATCCATCCGCCGCCGACAGTGCGACCGCCTTGTTCGCCTCGCTGCGCGAACGCGGGCTGACGCCGGATCGGATCGTCTATTGCGACGATGTCGTCGATCCCAACGAACTGGATGCGATTACCGCCCAGGCGCTGCATCGCGGTATTCAGGCGGTTCGTCGCTTGTTCGTCGCCGCCGAGCGTTCCGAGCCGGGCGCCGCGAAGCGTTTTCTGTACGTGTTCCGCGACGGTGGAACCGCGCAGCCGCAGCACGATGCCATCGCCGGCTATGCCCGCTCGCTGCTCACCGTCAACCATCGTTTCGAGCTGTCGACGCTGCGCGACGATCGCGACGACGCGGTGGCGCGGGCGCGCGCGATCCTCGACGAACTCGGATTGGCGTCGGGTTTCGGCGCCAACGAGATCGCCTATCGCGACGGCCGTCGTCTTCGCCGCACCTTGCATGCGCTCGACGATGCGTTCGCCGCGTCTGGCGATGCGCTCGGCGCGCTCGCGCTGCGCGAAGGCGGCAACTATCTGATCACGGGCGGCGGCGGCAAGCTCGGCTTGGTGATCGCGCGTTATCTCGCCGAACGCACCCATGGCGGATTGATTCTCTCCGGGCGCAGCCGAGCGCCGTCGGAACGTGTCCAAGTCGAAATCGAAGCGCTGCGGGCACTCGGCGCTCGCGTCGAGTACCTCTGCGCCGACACCTCGGACGCGGATGCGGTCACGACGTTGATCGCGGCGATCGAGCACGACTTCGGCCCGCTGCATGGCGTCATCCACTGCGCTGGCGTCGCCGGCGATCGCCCGATTCTCGATCTCGACGATCGCGATTTCGACGACATGCTGATGCCGAAAACCGATGGCCTGATCCATTTGGATCGCGCCACGGCCGCGCAGCCGCTGGATATCTTCGTCTGTTTCTCGTCGGTGTCGGCGCTGCTCGGCGATTTGGGCAGCGGCGCGTATGCGGTCGGCAACCGGTTCATGGACACCTATGCGCGCTGGCGCGAAGCGCAACGCGCGCAGGGGCGCCGCAACGGTCGCAGCGTTTCGATCAACTGGCCGCTGTGGGCGACGGGCGGCATGGAAATCACCGGCGGCGATGCCTCCGTGTTCGGTTTCTCCGGCATGCAGGCGCTCGACGAAGCCGAAGGGCTCGAAGCTTTCGACAAGATTCTGCGCTGCGGCGAAACCCGCGTGCTGGTGTCGGTCGGCGATCCGCAGCGCATCGCACGAACCCTGCGTCTGCAGGAAGCCGCCGTCGAAGAGGCCTCGCGCCCGTCCCCGGCGCAGCCGGTTCCGACGACGACGGTGCTCTCCGCCGCGCCGCTACCGGCCGTCAGCGCGGCGGCGCCGTCGCGCAACGACGGTCTGTCCGCGCGGGCCGAAGCCTACGTCAAAGAGCGGATGGCGGCCGTCACCAAAGCGAAAGCAACGGCGATCGACGCCAACGCCACTTTCGAACAATGCGGCCTCGATTCGGTGCTCCTGCTTGAATTGCATGCCGCGTTGAAGACCGATTTCGAGGAGCTGTCGAAGACCGCGCTGTTCGAGTACGACTCCGCTGCCCGCATGGCGCAATATTTGATCGCGCAATACGGGCCGCAGGTCCGCCGGCTGCTCGGCGCCGAGAACGAAACGATGCCGGCTGCGTCTGTCGCGACGCCTATCGCCACGTCGATCGCGGCCGCGCATGGACAGTTGTTGTCGGGCCCCGTCTCGCCGGCTGTCGCCGCCCAGTCTTTGCGCGCGGCCGGGTTGCCGTCGAAACGCTCGGCGCCTTCTCGCAGCGACGCCGCGCCTGCGACGGAGGAGGGCATCGCCATCGTCGGCATCGCCGGGGAATTCCCGTCGGCGCCGGATCTCGAGCGTTTCTGGGCCAATCTGCGCGAAGGTCGCGACTGCATTCGCCGCGTTCCGGAGGATCGCGGGTTCGCGACCGCTCTCAACCGTCGCCGCACACGCTCGGGCAAGTCGATCGCCGATGCCGGCGGCTTCATCGATGAGATCGATCGCTTCGATCCTTCGTTGTTCCGCATGTCGCAGGCCGAGGCCGATAAAGCCGATCCGCAACTGCGCGTGTTGTTGCGCAACGCATGGCGCGCCGTCGAGGATGCGGCCTACACGCCGGAGACGTTGGCGCGTCTGCGCGTCGGCGTCTTCGTCGGCGCGATGAACGAAGACTTCACGTGGATCGCGTCCGAATTGCAGGCGCGCACCGAGGACTATCTCGGTCCCGGATCGGTCAGCAGCGAACTGTCCAACCGCATTTCGTTCCTGATGAACCTCCACGGGCCCAGCCTCACGCTGTCGACCGCGTGCTCGGCTTCGCTGACGGCGGTGCATTTGGCCAGACGCGCTATCCTCGCCGGCGATTGCGACGCCGCCTTGGTTGGCGGCATCAATCTGAGCCTGCATCAAAGCAAGTACCACCTGTTGCACGATATGAAAGTGCTGTCGCCCGACGGCCAGGAACGCACCTTCGACGAAGGCGCGAACGGTTTGGTGCCGAGCGAAGGCGCAGGCGTGGTCGTACTCAAGCGGCTCAGCCACGCGCAAGCCGACGGAGATCGCATCTATGGCGTGATCCGCGCGTCGCGCATTTCGCATTCGGGAACCGGCGCGGGCCAGTTCATGCCGAATATTCGGGTGATGGCCGATACCGCCGCCGAGGCCATCGCCGACGCCGGCATCGCGGTCGATGATCTCGGCTACATCGAGAGTCACGGTACCGGCACGGAACTCGGCGATCCGATCGAACTCGCCGCGCTCGCGAACGCGATCCGTCGTTCCACCGATGCGACCGGGCTGTGCGCCATCGGCAGCAAGGCCAACATCGGGCATATGGAGGCGGCGTCCGGCTTGGGATCGCTGATCAAAGTACTGCTCAGCATGCGCCACGGCGAAATCGCGCCCTGCGCCAAACTGCGGCACGTCAATTCGAGCTTCGATACCGCGCGCTCGCCGTTCTATTTCCCGCAGACCGCCGTCGCGTGGCCGGCGAACGCTCGCGGTACGCGTATCGCCGCCATCAACTCGTTCGGAATGGGCGGCTCGAACGCGTTCGTCGTGGTGGAATCGCAAGCGCCCGATCCGGCCGCAGCGGGCCTCGCGCCGCAGTCGCGGGAACAGGTGGTCTTCGCGCTATCGGCCCGCAGCGCCGACGGCCTGCGTCGCTATGCGTCGACAGTCATGGATTTCCTGCGCGATCGTCGCGATGACGGTCTCGCGGCCGCGACCTTCTCCGACTTCGCCTACGTTACTCAAATCGGACGTGTCGCCTGGCGTCATCGCCTCGCGGTGGTCGCGCGCGACGCCGACGAAGCGCTCGCTGCGCTGGATGCGTGGCGTAGCGATCCCGAACGGCAGCGCGCCGATGCGTTCGCGGGCGATATCGAATCGTCGTTGGCCCAAGACACACTGCGCCTGTTGGGCGGAGACACCGGCACCAGCTTCGTCGCTTCGCTGATCGATGTGCGTCAGCTCGACAAACTCGCGGAGCTGTGGGTCCGGGGCGCGCAGGTCGATTGGGCCGCGTTGCACCGCGATCGCCCGCGTCGACGCGCATCGTTTCCCTCGGCGCCGTTCGAGTCGGTGCATTGCGATCTGCGCCGACTGGCGGGAAATATCGAGGCGACCGCGACGCTCGCGGATGTCGCGTCGGTACCGTCGTCCAACGTCGCCGATGCGATCGATAGCACCGCGACCGGCATGACCGCAATCGATACGACCATGATCGATACGACCGAGGGCGGCTGGTACCGTCTGGAGTCGGTGAGCGATGCGACCGCGACGACGGCAATCGACGGCGATGCCTTGCGCGACTTCTGGGTGGAGCGTCTCGGCGCTGCGGCCGACACCGCGAGCGAATTCGCGAAAACGCTGCCGCTCGATTCCAACATCGAGACGACGCCCGGTCCGGACGAACGTCCGTTGCATTTCGTCTCCGAATTGGTGGATACCGAACTGCTTCGTACCGTCCAGGGCTTCAGCCGTCGTCACGGCATCGCGATCGAGACGTTGGTCACCGCGGCCTGGGCGGTGCTGATGAATCGCTACACGAAATCGCGCTGTTCGCAGTTCGGTTTCTTGGGCGCGGCGGTCAGCGGGGAAACCGCGCAAGCGCTGCTGCCCGTGCGCGTGCGGACCGTCGGCCGTCAGAAAATGCTGCAATGGCTGCAGGAACTGCAAGCCGATCTGCTTCGCCAGCATCGCGACGCGTTGGCGCCGATCGAGCGCATCCGCGAATGGGCCGGCCACGAGCCGCTGTTCGACAGCGTGGTCGCGTTCGATTCCGCCCAGTTCGCGGCCGGCGCCGACAACGGCACTGCGCATGCGGGTCTGGTGCCTCCGACCGCGACGCATCCGACATCGATCCGTCCGTTGGTGGAATTGGCGACGATGGCCGGCCAGGATTCGCTCGAACTGACGTTGATCTATCGGGCGGAGTCTCCGGACTACGACAAAGCGGGCATGTTGCTCGAACAGTTCATCGTATTGCTGGAAGGCATCGTGTCGAACCCCGACAAGATGCCCTCGGCGCTCGGCATGCGGACGCGCGCCGAAAGCAGGGAGCGGTTCTGGAAAACGATGGAAGCGACCACGGAATGATCCAAGCATAGGAACTCACTAGGAATGAAAGTCTTCGTCACCGGCGGGAACGGATTCGTCGGGCTCAATGTGGTTTCCGCGCTGGTCGCGGCCGGCCACGATGTCGTGGCCATCGTTCGGCCCGGCTCCAACGTCGCCTACCTCGAACCGCTAGGCGTCGAGATCGTCCGCGGCGGTCTGGACGATCCGCAGGCGTTGGCGGCGGCGATGCGCGGCGCTGAAGCGGTGATCCATACCGCGGGCAACACCAGTTGCGACTGGCGCGATCTGCCGCAGCTCGAAGCGGTGAACGTGACCGGCACGCGCAACGTCGTGGACGCAGCGCTCTCCGTCGGCGCGCGCCGTCTGGTGTTCACCAGCACCACCTCGACCATCGGCGCCTACAACGATCCGACCCGGCGCGCCGACGAAAACGTGCCGCTCACCGGCTTTCGCGCGCGCAGCCCTTACGGTGTCACCAAGACCCAGGCGGAGAAGATCGTCGCCGAGGCGGGCGCGCGCGGACTCGAAACGATCGTGCTGAATCCTGCCGAAGTGCTCGGCGCTTACGACTACAACATGCAGTGGGGGCGAATCGTGCTCGCCGCGCAGTTCGATCAGATTCCCTTCGATCCGCCCGGCGGCGCCAGTTTCTGTCATGCCGCCGATGTCGGTCGCGCGCACGTCAGCGCGTTGACGCGCGGCCGTTCGGGCGAGCGTTACCTGATCGCGGGCCACGATGTGCGCTTCTCGGAGTTCTTCCGCATCGTCGGAGAGACCCTCGGCAAGACGTTGACGATTCCGAAGAGCGACTACACCCGCCTATATCGCGAAACGCGACTGCAGGAGATGGATCCGCCGCGGATGCCGGGTAAGCCGATGGTGGAATCGTATCGATTGCGCGTGCTCGGCAAGTGTTTTTACTACGACTCGGGCAAAGCGGAGCGGGAACTCGACTATCGCTCCGCGCCGATCGACCGGATGGTGCGCGATTGCGCCGACTGGTACCGCACGAACGGCTTTTTCGGCTGAACGTTCTTACACCGACCACGATAAAAAACACGAGAGAAAGCGTATGGATTCCAGAGCGATGATCGAACTCGATCGCAAACCCTTCAAGGAAAGGCTCGCGTTCCAGTATTCGATGTATTTGAAGGAAGTCGAGGCCGGCTACATGGTCGGCCGTCAAGGCTTCGGGCCGGTCGATC
>JAGNNB010000479.1 GCA_017990865.1 Lysobacteraceae bacterium | reverse complement strand
TACACCATCGACACCCTGCGCGAACTGCGCGCGAAATTCGGCGAACAGGCGCCGCTGGCGTTTTTGATCGGCGCGGACAGCCTGCACGGGTTCGCGACCTGGAAAGAGCCCGAAGCCCTGCTCGCGGGCGCGCACTGGGTGGTGGCCGAACGGCCCGGCAGCGCCTTGGACGAATATTTGCCGTCGGCCGCCGCGCGGCTGGTCGGCGGCCGTTGGACGCTGGATGCGCGCTCGCTGTACGACAGCCCGGGCGGCAAGCTGCTCCGGCTGCGTCAACCGCTGCACGGCGAATCGGCCACGCAGATCCGCCGCCGGATCGCCGCCGGCGAGACCTGGCACCACCTGTTGCCGCTGCCGGTCGCGCATTACATCGTCGAACACGGCCTCTACGGCGCGACCGCTGGCCCCGCGATCCGGCCGGCCCCGCCCCGGGGGCTATAATCCCGTCATTCCAAGCGAGGACCGCTCTTGTCCAGTTCCAATAATGCGCATGTGATCAAAACCATGCTGCCCGAACCGCCGCCGCCGGCCCAAGCGATTCTCAAGCACGTGCACGCGGCGGTCGAAAACCTCAAAGCCAAGGATGTGGTCGAGATCGATGTCCGCGGCAAAACCAGCGTCTGCGATTACCTCGTGATCGCCTCCGGCACCTCGACCCGTCACGTCAAATCCATCGCCGACGAAGTGGTGCGGACGATCAAGGACCTCGGCGTCATGCCGCTGGGCGTCGAAGGCGATCGCGAAGCCGAATGGGTGCTCGCCGATCTGGGCGACGTTGTGGTTCACGTCATGCTGCCGCGCGTGCGCGAGTTCTATGCGCTCGAGCGCTTGTGGACGGTGGGCGACCAACCGCCGGACGCGGACGACGCGGACTGAACCGCGCGTCCCGAGCAGGCCGCATTTTCGTGAAGAGCTTTGACGATGAGCGATCCATATAACAACGCCAAAACGCCGGAGTTCGTCGCGCCTCGCGCTGCAGTTCCGACGGTTCTCAGCGATGCGATGGTGACGACCGCGCTGGAATTACCAGGTTATCGTGTCGTCGAGAGCCTCGGCATCGTTCGCGGCATCATGGTGCGTTCGCGTTCGGTGGTCGGCAATTTCATCGGCGGCCTGCAAACGCTGTTCGGCGGAAATATCACGATTTACACCGAGCTTTGCGAAAGCGCCCGCGCCGATACCTATCGCGACATGCTCGGCCACGCGCGCCAATTGCGCGCGAACGCCATCATCGGCATGCGCTACGACGCCACCGAGGTCATGCCCGGTCTCACCGAGGTGCTGTGCTACGGCACCGCAGTGATCGTCGAGCCGATCCAACGTTGATTCGGCGGCGATGAAAGCCCGCCTGATCGCCGTCGGCGAACGCGCGCCCGCCTGGGTCGCGCAGGGTTTCGTCGAATATCAAAAACGCTTGTCGTTCTGGTTGCCGCTGGAGCTGATCGAAATCGAACCCGGCGTTCGCGGCAAAGGTCGCGACGCTGCGCGCGCCACCGCGGACGAAGGCGTGCGGGTGCTGGCGGCGTTGCCGAAAAACGCGCACGTCGTCGCCTTGGACGGCCGCGGCAAAATGCATAGCTCGGAAACGCTCGCGCAGCGATTGGAGCATTGGCGCGGCAGTGGCCGCGATCTCGCGTTCTTGATCGGTGGCCCGGAAGGGCATGCGGCGGATGCGCTCGCGCGCGCCGACGAAACCTGGTCGCTCGGGCCATTGACGCTGCCGCATATGCTGGTGCGATTGGTGCTCGCCGAACAGTTGTATCGCGCGGCGGCGATGCTGGCGAATCATCCCTACCATCGCGCCTGAGCCGATCGCGACAGAGTCGAGCGCGCCGAAGCGACAGGCCGCACAACATGCGTCGTGCGGCTCGCTCACCCATCCGTCGTTCAGCCCGCGAAACGCGGATAGTCGGTATAGCCCTTCGCGCCCGGCGTGTAGAACGTGGTGCTGTCGGGTGTCGCCAGCGGCGCGCCGGCGCGGATGCGTTCCGGCAGATCGGGATTGGCGATGAACGCGCCGCCGAACGCCACCGCGTCGAGTTTTCCTTCCGCGATCGCGGCCGATGCCTCGGCCGGTGTGTAACCCATGTTGCCGATCAGCACGCCGTCGTAGGCCTCGCGCGCCGGCGTCATCACATCGCCGTGCTGCTGGCCGAGAAAATCGGCGCGCATCACGTGCCAGTACGCGAGGTCGAAATCGTTCAGGCGCTTGCCCAGCCAGCGGATCAGGCCGACGGGGTCGCTGTCGCGCATCGCGTTGTAGCTGTTCAACGGTGACACGCGCACGCCGACCTTGCCGCTGCCCCACACCGCGCAGGTCGCTTCGATCACTTCCAGCAGCAGCCGCGCGCGATGTTCGATCGGGCCACCGTACGGGCCTTGGCGATGGTTCGCACCGTCGCGCAGGAATTCGTCGAGCAGGTAGCCGTTCGCGCCGTGCACTTCGACGCCGTCGAAGCCGGCCTCGCGCGCGTTGCGCGCCGCGGCCGCGAAGCCGGCGACGATGCCCGGCAGCTCGGCGTCGTCCAGCGCACGCGGCATCACGTAATCGACCTTGCCTTTCGGCGTGTAAACCTGATCGTTGTCGATGCGCAGCGCGCTGGGCGCCACCGGCTGGGCGTCGTCGTTGAGGTCGGGGTGGCAAGCGCGGCCGCCGTGCCAGATCTGCAGCACGATCCGTCCACCCGCGGCGTGTACGGCGTCGGTGACGCGCTTCCAGCCGGCGATTTGCGGCTCGCCGTAAATGCCCGGTTCGTGCCAGAACGCAGAGTTGCCGGCCATCGCCATCGTCGCCTCCGCGATGATCAAGCCCGCGCTGGCGCGCTGCGCGTAATACTCGGCCATCAATGCGCCGGGCATGTGATCGGTTTCGGCGCGGCAGCGGGTGAGCGGCGCCATCAGAATACGGTTGGGCAGGCGCAAGTCGCCTGCATGCAGCGGAGCGAAGAGGGAATCCATCGACGGAACGGTCC
>JAGNNB010000478.1 GCA_017990865.1 Lysobacteraceae bacterium | reverse complement strand
CTCAATGATCGATACGTCGAAGGTGCCGCCGCCGAGGTCGTACACGGCGATCTTTCGATCGGCGCCGCCGTCGCCCTTGTCGAGGCCATAGGCCAAGGCGGCCGCGGTCGGCTCGTTGATGATGCGTTTGACTTCCAAACCGGCGATGCGGCCGGCGTCTTTGGTCGCCTGACGCTGGCTGTCGTTGAAGTACGCCGGCACGGTAATGACCGCTTCGGTGACCGGCTCGCCCAGATAGGCTTCGGCGGTCTTCTTCATCTTCTCCAGCACGCGCGCGGAGATTTCCGGCGGCGCCATCTTCCTGCCGTCGCTGGTTTCCACCCATGCGTCGCCGTTGCCGTGCGCGACGATGGCGTAAGGCACGAGGTCGAGGTCTTTCTTCACTTCGGCATCGGTGAACTTACGGCCGATGAGGCGCTTCACCGCGTAGAAGGTGTTCTTGGGATTGGTGACGGCCTGACGCTTGGCGCTGGCGCCGGCCAGCACTTCGCCGTCCTTGGTGTAGGCGATAATCGACGGCGTGGTGCGGTCGCCTTCGCTGTTTTCGATCACTTTGGCTTTGCCGCCCTCCATGATCGCGACGCAGGAGTTGGTGGTGCCGAGATCGATACCGATGATCTTGCCCATGACGGAGTCCTCTTAAGTCTTGAATGAAGGCGGCCGCGCCGCCGATGCACTGTTTGTGGGGGGAGCCGGCCTGCGTTTCAAGCGGCACCCGATCGTTTTTGTGGGAGCGGCGTCAGCCGCGACAGGGGCTTTCGGGTTCCGTCGCGGCTGACGCCGCTCCCCCAGGCTCAATCCTGCTTCGCCACCATCACCAGCGCCGGCCGCAGCAGGCGCTCGTTGAGCAGATAGCCTTTCTGGAAGGTCTGGGCGACGGCGCCCGGCGCGATGTCGGCGGCCTCGACCATGCTCATCGCTTGGTGACGGTCGGGATCGAAGGCGTCGCCGCGGGCCGGCGCCACTTCGCTCAGGCCGTTCGACTCGGCGATTTTGTTCAACTGCCGCAGCGTCAGCGCCATGCCTTCGCGCAGGGGATCGTTCTCGGCCGCGGCGGCCAGACCAGCCTCAATGCTGTCGAACAGCGGCAGCAGATCCGACAACAAGCGCTCGTTCGCGAATTTACGGGCCATCTCGACATCGCGCGCCAAACGCTTGCGCTGATTGTCGAGGTCGGCGCGTTCGCGCAGAATATCGGCGCGGACTTGCTCCAGTTCGCCGCGCAAGCGTTCGATCGTGTTCTGCGGGTCTTCGGCGGGATCGACCGCGTCGCGGGCGGCGGATGCCGGTTCGGCGTGGGGGTCGTGCTCGTGAGGCGTCGTCGCGTCTGGTTGCATGCTCGGTTCCGTAAATTCGACCAGGGCGGGACCGGCCCGCCGACGGCCCGAGGGATGGGGCCTCCGGTTTTCGGAATCAAGTCCTGCCGCATCGAGAACACGGCAGGGGTTTACGCACTGCCCGTCCGACGCCGATGCGCGAAACCCTCAACAGACCCGGGGATCGTCCTGGCCCAGCGCCTCGGTTAGAGCCGAGGCCGCCGCTTGCACCACCGGAATCACCCGCTCGTAGGCCATCCGCGTCGGACCGATCACGCCGAGCACGCCCAGCGTGCGGCCGCCCGCGCCGTAGGGCGCCGTCACCAAGGACACGCCGTCCAACGGCGCCATGCCGGTTTCTTCGCCGATGAAAATCCGCACGCCCTGCGCGCGCAGGGTGCGCTCCAACACGCGCAGAATTTCGCGTTTGCTCGAAAACGCTTCGAACAACTCCCGCAAACGGTCGAGGTTCGAGAGGTCCTGCATGCCGATCAACCGGGTTTGCCCGGCCACCAGCATGTCTTCGGCGTCGTCGGCCAGCGCTTGATCGGCCAGTTCCAGCGCCTGCGCCATCAGCGACTCCATCTCCTGGCGGGCGTGACGCAATTCGTCCAGCAAACTCGCGCGTGCCTCCGCCAAGGGACGACCGGCGAAATGCGCATTGAGGTAATTGGCGATGCGCTCGAGTTCGGCGGGTTCGTAGGTGCGTCGCGTGATCAGGATGCGGTTCTGGATTTCGTTGTCGGCGAAGACCAACACCGCCAGCACGCGCTGCGCGTCCAGGGCGACGAAATCCAGGCGTTTGAACGCGAACTGCTCGCGCTTGGGCACGCTGACCACGCCGACGAAATGGGTCATCGCCGACACCAGTTCGGAGGCGCTTCCGAGCAAGTGCTGGGTGCCGGCGCCCGGCGCCAATTCGCTGCGCAGGTGGGCGAGTTCGACGTCGGCCAGGGGCTGAATCTGCAGCAGACTGTCCACGAACAAGCGATAACCCTGCGCCGTCGGCACGCGGCCAGCCGAGGTATGCGGAGCGGAGAGCAACCCCACGTCTTCCAACTCGGCCAGGATGTTGCGAATGGTGGCCGGGCTGACATCGAGTCCCGCATGCTTGGCCAGCGTCTGCGACCCCACCGGCTCGCCGTCGCGGATGTAGCGCGCGATCAGGCTGCGCAGCAATAGCCTTGCGCGCGGGTCGAGGACGGGATCGATAGGCCGATGCATAACGCCGATTACGATAGCGCATCCGGCCCCTGCGCATCGTCGCTCGCGTCGCAGACGGTGCGACGGCGACTAGGCTCACTGCGCGCCGCCGGAAGCGCGCGGTCGCCGCGCGGCTTCCGGTCGCCTCACCGCTCAGGGCACACTACGCGCCATGCTGACGCACCTCTCCATCCGCGATTTCGCTGTCGTCGCCCAGGCCGAAATCGAATTCGGCCCCGGTTTGACCGTTATTTCCGGCGAAACAGGCGCCGGCAAGTCGCTGCTCGTCGATGCGCTGGGCTTTCTGTCCGGCCTGCGCGCCGACAGCGGCATGGTCCGCCACGGCGCCGAGCGCGCCGATCTGCACGCGGAATTCGATCTACGCGACCGCGTCGAAGCCCAGGCTTGGCTGCGCGAGCAGGACATGCTCGACGAGGGCGGCGACGCGCACGCGGA
>JAGNNB010000477.1 GCA_017990865.1 Lysobacteraceae bacterium | reverse complement strand
TGCACGCACAGATCGCGGGGATAGTCGCGCGCGGTCTGATTCCAACGAACCACGATGCGCTCGCTTTCCGTCGGCGGAAGCGTATCGATGGCATCGATACGCGCGGTCGGATCGCTGCGCAACGCCTCCAGCAACCTCTCCAGCGCCGTTTGCATGAAATCGCAAACGCGCTCGGCGCCGACATCGCGCATCACTTGCGCGACAAGACCGAACGTATCGCCGTAGTCGTCGACCGACAACGCGATCGGGAAGTTGGTGCGTTCGCCGCCTTCGACGTCTTGCACGATCGTGTCGCCCAGGGCGGCGCCGGTCGTGGCGCTGTAGCGGTAATTGAAAATCGACGTGAACAACGGCGTCGCCGTTGGAACGCCGCTGCAGCGTTGCGCGACCGCCAACGAGGCGTGCTCGTGATGCAGCAACTCGGCCAGAGCGGCTTGCGTGCGTTTGACCGCCTCGGCGACGCCGAGGTCGGCCAGATCGATCCTCACCGGCAGCGTGTTGATGAACAACCCGAGCGCGCGATCGGAGTTCTGCCCGCTGTCCATTCGACCGAACAGCACCGTACCGAAAACGACCCGGTCCATTCCGGTCGCGCGCGCGAGCAGCATCGCCCACGCCAAGTGCATCATCGCCGCAGCGCCGACGCCGAGAGAACGCGCGCGCTCGCGCAATTCGAGACAAAGTTCGGCGGGCAAATTGCGCCGATGCTCGTCGAGGCCGCGAGCGGTATCGTTCATCTCGCTCAGACCGAACGGCGCGGTCGGCTGGTCGATGTCGGCCAGCATTCGAGTGAAGAACGCGGTTTGCGCTTGGCGATCGGCGTTGATGCGCGCCTGCCAGATGTAGTCGCGGAACGGCACCGATGGCGGTAATTCCGCGGCATTGCCGTTGGCGATCGCCGCCGCTTCGTCGAGGATGAGATCCAGCGAGGTGTGATCCATCACCAGATGATGGAAACCGATCGCCAAGACCGCCCGAGAAGAATCCGGATCGTCGACGGCGCACAGTCGGAACAGCGGCGCGCGCGATAGATCCAAACGACAGTTGGCGGGGTCGAATCGCGCTGCCAGTTGCGCTGCGACGGTCGCGAATGCGGGGTCGCGCGCCACAGTCTCGCAGGCGAATCTCGCTCGCCGATGCACCACTTGCACCGGTTCGCTGAGTGCGCTCCAGAAGAAGCCAGTGCGCAGAATATCGTGGCGATGGACCACGAGTTCGAGCGCGGACAGAAATTCTTGGCGCCGTTCGCGATCGGGAAAATCGATCAACTGCGTGATCAGGTAGATGTCGTCGTGGTGCGCACTCCGGCTATGGAAGAGAATGCCTTCCTGCAGCGGCGACAGCGGGTAGATGTCCTGAATATTCTCGACGCCGCCTTCCGCCTCCGCGACGATCGTATCGATCTCCGCTTGCGTCAGCGACACCAGAGGCAGCATGTCCGGCACGATGCGGACGGCGTCGGCCGGAATTCCGTTCGCGGGCGCCGTCGCGACCGCTTCGCCGCCCTCGCGACGGAAGCCGGCGGCGAAATCCTTCAGCGTGGGCGCAGTGAACAAACTGCGTATGTCGATCTGGAACCGCTGCTTGCGGATGCGCTCGATCATCGTCACCGCGATCAACGAATGCCCGCCGAGCTCGAAGAAATTGTCGTGGCGTCCGACGCGCTCGATCTTGAGCAGTTCGGCCCAGACCGAAGCGGCGAGAAGTTCGAATTCGCCTTCCGGCGCCTCGTATTCGCGGCGGGCGTAAGCCTGATCTTCCGGCTCCGGCAGCGCTTTGCGATCGAGTTTGCCGTTGGTGGTCAACGGCCAGCTCTGCATCCGCACGAAGGCCGAAGGCATCATGTAATCGGGTAGCGATGTCGCCAACGACTCACGGAGCGCGGCGACGTCGAGGTCGTCGTCGGCGAGGCAATAGGCGACCAGTCGCTTCGGGCCACCGTGATCGCTGCGCGCCAGTACGACCGCTTCGCGCACGCCCTCGCAAGCGACGAGCCTCGCTTCGATCTCGCCCAGTTCGATGCGAAAGCCGCGGATCTTGACCTGGAAATCGTTGCGACCCAGGAATTCGATGGTGCCGTCAGGCAGCCAACGACACAGGTCGCCGGTTTTGTACATCCGCGCATCGGGATCGGCATCCGCGACGAAAGGATCGCGCAGGAAACGCTCCGCGGTGAGCTCGGGGCGATTGAAATATCCGCGGGCCACGCCATCGCCGCCGATATACAACTCGCCGCTCACGCCGACCGGCACCGGCTGCAGCGCCGGATCGAGCAGATAGACTCGAGTGTTGGCGATCGGCCGGCCGATCGGAATCGAACGCGCGCCCTCGCGCACGCTCTCGATGCGATGCGTGACCGCGAACGTCGTAGTCTCGGTCGGGCCATAGGCGTTCAGCAGGCGCTCGGGCCGCTGCTCCGTGGCCAGCGCCAGCGCGACTTTGCGCGGGTCGAGCGCATCGCCGCCAACCAGGACGTGCTTCATGCGCGAGAACGCCGGCGCCAACGCATCCTGATATTCGTTGAACAGACCGACCGTCATGAAGATCGCGGTGACGCCGCTCTCGATCATCGCCCGATTCAACCTGGCCGAATCGAACACGACGTCCGGCGGGATGATGGAGACGCGCGCCCCGCAGAGCAGCGCGCCCCAGATTTCCCAGGTCGAGGCGTCGAACGCCGGATTGGCCAGATGTGCGATGCAATCGCCCGCGTCGAGGGGCGCGAAGGTATTGTTGATCGTGAGGCGCAGGATATTGCGGTGTTCGACCAGCACGCCCTTCGGCTCGCCGGTCGAACCCGAGGTGTAGATCACGTACGCCAGCGAACGTCCGGTCAACCCGTCGACCTGCGGATTGTCGTCACGGCCCACGGCGGTCTCGATATCGCCGACGAGGATCGGCGCTCCGGTTTCGACCAGCCAATCGGCATCGCGTAGCGCTTCGGTGGTCAAGATCGCGGCCGGAGCGCTGTCGGCCAG
>JAGNNB010000476.1 GCA_017990865.1 Lysobacteraceae bacterium | reverse complement strand
CGGGCCGCTCCATCGTGGCGACCGATCGCGGTGCACCCCATGCTTTTTCACCCGTGCCGCGGTCGTTTCCTCATTCGAATCGGGAGACCATCACGATGACTCGTACTGCTCTTACGGCCGCGCTTTTCGCGGCGCTGGCCCTCGCCGCCCCCGCTGCGATGGCGCAAGACACGACGCCGCAACCCACGCCGACGCCGACCGACACCACGACCGCACCGGCGAAAGGCGCTTGGGAAGATTTGGACCAGAACCGCGACGGCAATCTCAGCAAAGACGAATCCGCTGCAGCGCCGGCGCTGCATCAAGTGTTCGAAAAAGCCGACGCCAACGCCGACGGCGCGTTGACCGGCGAAGAATATCGCGCGTATCTGGCGATGCACACCGGCGAACACGACAAGCCGATGCAGGAGAAGAAAAAGTAAGCGCTTGCGCCCTTCCCCACGAGGCGGCCTTCGGGCCGCCTCTTTATGCGCCGCTGTAGTGAGCGCTGCGCATCGACGCTTAAACGAACTCTTTCAGCGAAAATCCTCGATCAGAATCTCGATCGAATCCGGATCGCCGACCTCGATCGCGCGCGCGACGGCGCGATGCTCGGCCGATTCCACCCAATTGCGCAGATCGCGACCGCTGCGTCCATCCGCGCGCGCGGCCAAGTCGCGGCAACCCGCGTCGGGATCGAACCCGAGCGGTTTGTTGCCCAGCAGGATCCGCAGGATGCGTCGCGCGCTTTCGCGATCCGGCAACGGGATTTCGATGCGCTTGGGCAAACGCGACAGCAATGCGGCGTCGAGCTGGTCGATGCGGTTGGTCGCGGCCAGCACGAACACCGCTTGCGTCTGCGCTTTCGCGCCGTCCATTTCCTGCAGCAACTGACCGATGATTTCGGTCTGAAAACTATCGTTGCTGCCGCCGCGCGCAGACGCGATGATGTCGATCTCGTCGATGAACAACAACGACGGCGCCGATTCGCGCGCGCGGTCGAACAACTCGCGCACTTTCTGTCCGCTTTGACCGACGAAGCCCTGCTTGATGTCGGCGGTGGAGGCGGCGATGAAGCGCAGCCCGGTTTCGTTCGCCAGCGTACGCGCGATTTGCGTCTTGCCGGTGCCGGGCGGACCGTACAACAACAAACCACGCGGAACGCTGATGCCGCGTTTGCGGAACGCATCCGCGTGCTGCAGCAGCCCGGCGGTGGTTTTCAGTTCGCGCAGCGTGTCGTCGGACAGCACCAGCGTGTCCCAGCGTGCGCTTTCCTCGGTCGCGGTCGAGCCTTGTCGGCGCATGCCGGCGGTGGCCACGGCCAGCATCGATTCGTCCAGCGCGGCGCCGGCATGCTTGCTGCGCAGCGTCGCCAGTTCGCGCGCCAATCGCTTCGCGAGGCTCGCCAATTCGCGTCCGGACATGCCTTGCGTCAACAGTTCGGTCTGCGGCGGTAGCGCGTCGCGCACGTTCAAGCGCGTCAATTCGTTTTCGAGGATACGCGTCCGCTGCGGACCGTCGGGCAAGCCTATTTCGAGTTGATCTTCGAAGCGCGACAGAATCGCCGGGTCGATCAAATCGCGGCGATTGGTCGCGCCGACCACCCACACGTGCGTGTGCTTTTCGAAACCGTCCCACTGCGCGAGAAACGCGGCGACGATCTCTTCGGCGAAGCTGTCGGTGCTGCTGGCGCCGCGGCGGCCGAACACGCCTTCGCATTCGTCGATGAAGATCACCGCGCGCTCTTCGCCCAAGGCTTTGCGCCACAGCGCTTGCACGCGTTCGCCGCTCTGGCCGATGTAGCCCGATTTCAGGTCCGGCAGCGACAGCGGGAAGAACGCGCATTGCATGCTGGACGCGAAGGTCTTGGCGATCATGCTTTTGCCGGTGCCCGGTGGGCCGTACAACAACAACCCGCGCGTCGCCGAAGCGCTGCCTTTGGCGAACTCGGCGGCCAAACCGATCAAGTGCAATTTCACGGTGTCCGGCAACACCACGTTGGCCCAGGCCACGCGCGGGTCGGCCACGGGCGCTTTCTGTCCGCCGCCGGTGCGCAGCCTGCGGTCGCGCTCCAATTTGTCGGCGACTTTCGCGTTACGGTCGCACAGGCGGTCGAATTCGTGGGCGAGATCGCGAATGTCTTTGGGCAGCGCCGGAAACGCGTCGTGCAACAGGATGTCGCGATCCCAACTGAGCACCGGCAGGCGCCCGCGCGTGCGAAGCGGCACGATCGCCAAACCGCGGCCGTGGCGATCGTTGATCGACACCACGATATCGCCGGGCTGGATCGTCGGCGCGTAGCGCCAGGATTGCCAGCCGAAGCCGGTGACGCCATCCGCCACGCGCGCGACCGCATACACGCTCGGGAATTCGAGCTGCGGGCCATCGTGATGCTCCAAACGCATCAGCCGGAAGCGATGCGTCGCCAGCAAAATCCGAGGCAGCACGAAACGCTCCACCGCGAGCAGCGCCAGCGTCAGCACCAGCAGCCAGGCGGGATCGATTTTGGGGATCGTACCGGCGAGGCGTCCGCCCATACCGGGCGCGAAAGCGCTCAGCAGCGCAGGCACCACATGGCTGGCGATCACGGCCAACGAAAACACGCTGACGATCGTGATCAACCAACGGGAAGGCGCCCACAGAAAGAGCTTGCGTCCGCGTTCGCGCCGGCTTTCCGGCTGACGCAGCAGCAGGCACAGCCCGTGCCGCGCGAAATGACGACGCAGCCGGCCGTCGATGCGGCGCGAGAACGCCTGCAATTGCGCTTCGAGCGCGGCGGCGTCCTGTGGCGGCGGTGCGGGGCTTTCTGGGGTCATCGCGTGGCGTGTGTCCTACGGTGCGACGCGGCCCGGGCGTTCCTGTCGCCTCCGATCGACCCGTCGCGGCGTCGATGATAGCCGCCCGCGGCGGACGCGCGCGCGCCGCTGCCGAGCCGATGCAAATGCCGCGCGGGTCGCCGGCGCGATGCGCGCCACGAAAAGCGACGCGATGAGCGGCACCACAATC
>JAGNNB010000061.1 GCA_017990865.1 Lysobacteraceae bacterium | reverse complement strand
CGCCGGTAAAGGCAAGATCAAAGCCGGCTTCGAAGGCGGTCAGATGCCGATGCAGCGTCGTCTGCCGAAGATCGGCTTCCGTTCGCAGATGTCGAAGGACACGGCCGAAGTGCTGCTGTACCAGTTGGACAAGCTGGACGGCACGATCGATTTGGCCGCGCTGCGCGCCGCCAAGCTGATCCCGCCGAATGCGAAGAAAGCGAAGATCGTGAAAAAGGGCGAGCTGACCAAGGCGCTCGCGATCAAGGGCCTGCTGGCGACGGCGGGCGCGAAGGCGGCCATCGAAGCCGCCGGCGGCAAGATCGAGGAGTAACGGACGCATGGCGCGAAGCGCGAATGCGATGAGCGGTCTCGGCGGCGGGCTCGGTAAATTCACCGAGCTGCGCTCCCGGCTCTTGTTCGTCGTCGGGGCTCTGTTGGTGTACCGGATCGGTTGCTTCATTCCGGTGCCGGGCGTCAATCCCGATGCGATGCTGGAGCTGATGAAGACCCAGGAAGGCACCATCGTGGACATGTTCAACATGTTCTCGGGCGGTGCGCTGGAACGCTTCAGCCTGTTCGCGCTGAACGTCGTGCCCTACATCTCGGCCTCGATCATCGTGCAGTTGCTCGTGCAGATCATGCCGAGCCTCAAGGCGATCCAGAAAGAAGGCGAGTCCGGCCGTCGGCGCATCACGCAATGGTCGCGCATCGGTGCGATTTTTTTGGCCGTGTTCCAAGCGGCGGGCATTGCGACGGCGCTGCAGGCGTCGGGCGCGAATAACGGCATTCCGGTGGTGTATTCGCCCGGCATGGGCTTCGTGCTGACTGCGGTGGTGTCGCTGACCGCCGGCACGATGTTCCTGATGTGGCTGGGCGAGCAAGTGACCGAGCGCGGCATCGGCAACGGTGTGTCGCTGATCATCTTCGCCGGTATCGTCGCCGGGCTTCCGGGCGCGGTGTTGACCACGCTGGAGTCGGTCCGCAACGGCGATATGAACCCGGTGGTGGTGTTGATCATCGCCGCGATCGTGCTGGTGTTCACCTTCTTTGTGGTGTTCGTCGAGCGCGGACAGCGTCGAATCACGGTGAATTACGCGCGTCGCCAAGGCGGCCGCAACGCGTACATGAACCAGACCTCGTTCCTGCCGTTGAAGCTCAACATGTCCGGCGTGATTCCGGCGATCTTCGCGTCGTCGATCATCATGTTCCCGGCGACGGCTTCGCAGTGGTTCAGCGCGACCGGCAACACCAGTTGGCTGCAGAAACTGTCGCAGGCATTGTCGCCGGGCGAGCCGCTGTACGCGGTTCTGTTCGCCGGCCTGATCATCGGTTTCGCGTTCTTCTACACCGCGCTGGTGTTCAACTCGCAAGAGACCGCGGAGAACCTGAAGAAATCGGGCGCGCTGATTCCGGGCATCCGTCCCGGCAAGGCCACCGCCGACTACATCGACAGCGTACTCACGCGGTTGACGATGGCGGGCGCGATCTATTTGGTCATCGTCTGCTTGCTGCCGACCTTCATGCAGACCGAGTTGGGTACGTCGTTCTACTTCGGCGGTACGTCGTTGTTGATCGTGGTCGTGGTGGTGATGGACTTCATCGCGCAGGTTCAAGCGCACCTGATGTCGCACCAGTACGAAAGCCTGCTCAAGAAGGCGAATCTGAAAGGCAGTCGCGGCGGCGTGCCGCGCGGCTGATACGCGAATTTCGGCACCGGCGTTCGCGCCGTGCCGCAGGTTCGGGCCTCGGGCTCGGACCGGAGGCTCGATCCGGACGTCTTGGGTCGGGCATCGGCCCGGCGCCGCGCAAGCGGCCCGGGAGGATTGATCGACCGATCCGCAGGGCATGCTCGTGCGAGCGCACCCCGAACGCGGATGGTCACAAGGGCGACTCGCGCGGCGGTTCCGAGCGCGGGTGGTTCCGAGCCAGTGCCGACACCTGAGGAGTGTCGGCCGGCGGCAGCGACGTTCACGCGTCGCGATCGTCAGCCCGGAGTCGTCGCCGGAGCATGGGCACACTCCCCATGCCGGAAGAACCGGGCGCCCGAACAGGCGCTCGGGCGCCGCGCTGCGGCGCCAGGTCTTCCAAGCGTTTCGGAACCCTGCTAAAATTTCGAGTTCACTTAGCCCTAAGTGCCACATCCGCCGGGAAGCCGGCCGCAAACTGTTTGGAGATTCGCGCATGGCGCGTATTGCAGGTGTCAACCTGCCTGCCCAGAAGCACGTCTGGGTCGGGCTGCAAAGCATCTACGGCATCGGCCGTACTCGTTCGAAAAAGGTCTGCGAATCCGCGGGCGTGAATTCGAGCACCAAGATCCGCGACCTGTCGGAAGCCGAAGTCGAGCGCCTGCGCGCCGAGGTCGGCAAGTTCACGGTCGAGGGCGATCTGCGTCGCGAAATCGGCATCGCCATCAAGCGTCTGATGGACCTGAGCTGCTACCGCGGCCTGCGTCATCGCCGCGGCCTGCCGCTCCGCGGTCAGCGCACCCGGACCAATGCTCGCACCCGTAAGGGTCCGCGCAAGGCCATCAAGAAGTAAGGA
This sequence comes from Lysobacteraceae bacterium, assembly GCA_017990865.1. Classification (GTDB taxonomy): domain Bacteria; phylum Pseudomonadota; class Gammaproteobacteria; order Xanthomonadales; family Xanthomonadaceae; genus Lysobacter_I. Next base: position 8,533 of record JAGNNB010000061.1, on the reverse strand, counting down.
CTCGCCACCATGGCCAAACCGGCAGCTACCAAGACCAAGAAGAAGATCAAGCGCATCGTCACCGACGGTATCGCGCACGTCCACGCTTCTTTCAACAACACCATCGTGACCATCACCGATCGCCAGGGCAACGCGCTGTCGTGGGCGACGTCCGGCGGTTCCGGCTTCCGCGGTTCGCGCAAGTCGACGCCGTTCGCCGCGCAGGTCGCCGCCGAGAAGGCGGGTAAAGCCGCGCTCGACTACGGCGTCAAGGCGCTGGAAGTGCGGATCAAAGGCCCGGGTCCGGGTCGCGAATCGGCCGTTCGCTCGCTCAACAGCGTCGGCTACAAGATCACCAACATCATCGACGTGACGCCTATCCCGCACAACGGGTGCCGTCCGCCGAAGAAGCGTCGCGTTTAACGCGGCGGCCTGAGGAGCAGACACCACCATGGCTCGTTATATCGGTCCCACCTGCAAATTGGCTCGTCGCGAAGGCGCCGACCTCAGCCTCAAGTCGCCGGCGCGCGCGCTCGACTCGAAGTGCAAATTGGAACAGAAGCCCGGCCAACACGGCGCGGCGCGCAAAGGCAAGCTCTCCGATTACGCCACCCAGCTTCGCGAGAAGCAGAAGGTCAAGCGCATCTACGGTTTGCTGGAGCGTCAGTTCCGCAACTATTACAAAAAAGCCTCGACCAAAAAGGGCAACACCGGCGAAAACCTGCTGCAGATGCTCGAGACCCGTCTCGATAACGTCGTGTATCGCATGGGTTTCGCGGTGACCCGTCCGGCCGCCCGCCAGTTGGTTTCGCACCGCGGCGTGATGGTCAACGGCAAGTCGGTGAATCTGCCGTCTTACCAGGTCAAAGCCGGCGATGCGATCACGCTGTCCGAGCGCGCCCAGAAGCAATTGCGCGTGCAGGAAGCCTTGAACGTTTCTTCGACGATGGATCTTTCGCCTTCGTGGATCGAAGTCGACAGCAAGAAGTTCAGCGGCGTGTTCAAGTCGGTGCCTGCGCGCAGCGATTTGCCTGCCGATATCAACGAAGCGCTGATCGTCGAGTTGTACTCGAAGTAATTGCTGGCGACTCGCGCGGGCTCAGTCCTCGCGCGGCGTTCGCTCGGCCCCCACGGCGGCCGCGCTCGTCGCGTCCGCCGCCTCCCTCGCCCGGGGAGGCCCCCAGAGACACCGCCGCGGCCGCGAGGCTCCGGCTCCAGGAGACACCACAAGATGACGGTATCCGCCAACCAGGTCATGCGTCCGCGCGCTCCGCAGATCGAGCGCCTCGCCGGCAACCGCGCCAAGGTCGTGATCGAACCGTTGGAACGCGGCTATGGCCACACCCTCGGCAACGCCCTGCGTCGGGTGTTGCTCTCGTCGATCCCCGGCTTCGCCATCACCGAAGTCGAAATGGACGGCGTGCTGCACGAGTACACCACGGTCGAAGGTCTGCAGGAAGACGTACTGGAAGTGCTGTTGAACCTCAAGGAAGTCGCGATCCGTATGGGCACCGGCGATTCGGCGACCCTGAGCCTCAACAAACAAGGTCCCGGCATCGTCACCGCCAGCGACATCAAAACCGATCATAACGTCGAAATCCTCAACGGCGACCTGGTCATCGCGCACCTCACCAAGGATGCCGCGCTGAACATGCGTCTGAAGATCGAGCGCGGTTTCGGCTACCAGCCGGCCGCCGCCCGTCGTCGCCCGGACGAAGAGACCCGCGCCATCGGCCGTTTGATGCTGGACGCCAGCTTCTCGCCGGTGCGCCGCGTCGCTTACGAAGTCGAAGCCGCGCGCGTCGAACAGCGCACCGATCTCGACAAGCTGGTGCTCGACATCGAAACCAACGGCACGATCGACGCCGAGGAAGCCGTGCGCACCGCCGCCGACATCCTGACCGACCAGTTGTCGGTGTTCGGCGACTTCACCCACCGCGATCGCGGTGCGGCGAAGCCGGCCGCCAGCGGTATCGATCCGATCCTGCTGCGCCCGATCGACGATCTGGAACTGACGGTGCGTTCGGCCAACTGCCTCAAGGCCGAGAGCATCTACTACGTCGGCGATCTGATCCAGAAGACCGAAGTCGAACTGCTCAAGACGCCGAACCTCGGCAAGAAGTCGCTCACCGAGATCAAGGAAGTGTTGGCGCAGCGCGGTTTGTCGCTGGGGATGAAGCTTGAGAACTGGCCGCCGGCCGGCATCGCCTCGCACGGGATGTTGGGCTGACGCATCGCGGGCACGGCATCGCCGCGCCCGAATATCCAAACATGACGGTTCGTGTTCGCGGCTGAGGCCGCATCCGCACGGCCACGATACGATCCATAGGAATCACCACCATGCGCCACCTGAAATCCGGACGCAAATTCAGCCGCACCAGCGCCCATCGCGAAGCGATGTTCCGCAACATGGCGGCTTCGTTGATCAAGCACGGCTTGATCCGCACCACGCTGCCGAAAGCCAAGGAACTGCGCCGCGTCGCCGAGCCGCTGATCACCTTGTCGAAGACCGACGGCGTCGCCAATCGCCGCCTCGCCTTCTCGCGTCTGCGCGACAAGGAAGCGGTCGGGACGTTGTTCACCACACTCGGCCCGCGTTATCGCGAGCGTCCGGGCGGCTACCTGCGCATCCTGAAGTGCGGTTTCCGCGACGGCGACAATGCGCCGATGGCGTACGTCGAGCTGGTCGACCGTCCGGAAGCGGCGGTCTAAGCAGGCGAACGGATTCGAGCGGCGCCCGGGCGCCGCGTCGTCCGAAGTTCGGCGACGTTCTTCTCGGTAGATCCGGTCGTTGCACGTTCCTTCGCTGAGTGACGGGACGACACGACAAACCGGGTCTACCTCTCAGAACGGATTCGTCTGAACTTTACGAGCTTCGCCCACGTCGAAACCCCGGCAATGCCGGGGTTTTTTGCTATCTTGGCGTCGGGGATGCTGCGGCGCAGCAGCGCCGGCGGTCTTCCCTCCCAACACGGTCCTACGACGATGCGTCCGAATCCTTTCCAGTGGTCGTTCCGCATGCAGTTCCTCCTCATCTTCGCCGTATGCGCGGGGATGATCGGTTTCGCGCTGTTCTCGCAGACGCATTGGGAACTCAACCCGTGCCCGCTCTGCATTTTTCAGCGTATCGCCTACGCCGCGCTGGGCGTGGTCTGTCTGATCGGCGGCTTGCATGCGCCGAAGGGCGGGCTGGGCCGCAAGCTCTACGGCGTGCTCGCGCTGATCGCCGGCGGCGCCGGTATCGGTATCGCCGGCCGTCACGTGTGGTTGACGACCTTGCCCGCAGACGAAGTGCCGTCCTGCGGTCCCCCGCTCGAATTCATGATGGAACAGAACCCGCTCGGCGACGCGATCAAGATGGTGCTGACCGGCTCGGGCGAATGCGCGAAGGTCGATTGGGAGATGCTCGGTGTGTCGATGCCGGCCTGGAGCTTGATCGGCTTCGTCGGTTTAACCGTCTTCGCGCTGTACGCCGCCTTCAAGCGCCGCGCATCGCCGTCTTCCGCCTAAGCTTCCGTCCCTGATTCCCAGCCCCCGATTCGATGATGACGCCGCTGCATATGCCGCCGCGTTCGAGAGATATCCCATGAGCCGCAACGATCACCTGCAAGCCGTCGTACAACCGCCGCCGGGATGGAGCCCCGCCAGTTGGAGCGCGCGCCCCGCGCTGCAGCAGCCGACCTACGGCGATGCGAAAGAACTCGCGGGCGTACTCGACGAATTGCATGCGTTGCCGCCGTTGGTCACTTCGCGCGAAGTGCTGAATCTGAAGCAGCAACTCGCCGAAGCGCAGGAAGGTAAACGTTTCTTGCTGCAGGGCGGCGACTGCGCCGAAATTTTCGGCGATTGCACGCCGGAAGTGATCTCGAACCGCTTGAAGGTGTTGCTGCAGATGAGCCTCGTGCTCGTCCACGGCTTGCGCTTGCCGGTGGTGCGCGTCGGACGTTTCGCCGGGCAATACGCCAAGCCGCGTTCGACCGATACCGAAACGAAAGACGGCACGACCCTGCCGAGCTACCGCGGCGATCTGGTGAACGGTCCGGAATTCACCGCCGAGGCGCGCATTCCCGACCCCCGCCGCATGATCAAAGGCCATGCGCGTTCGGCGATGACGATGAACTTCATTCGTGCGCTGATCGACGACGGTTTCGCCGACCTGCATCACCCGGAATACTGGAATCTGAGTTGGGTCGGTCATTCCCCGCTCGCCGAGGAATACCAGAAGATGGTCGCCGGCATCGGCGATGCCGTGCGGTTCATGGAAACGCTCTCCGGCGCATCGCTGCATAACCTGCGCAGCGTCGAGTTCTACACCTCGCACGAAGCGCTGCTGCTGCCGTACGAACAAGGCGTGACCCGACAAGTGCCGCGGCAGGCCGGTTGGTTCAATCTCGGTACGCATTTTCCGTGGATCGGCATGCGCACGGCGGCGGTGGACGGCGCGCACACCGAGTATTTCCGCGGCATCCGCAATCCCATCGCGATCAAGATCGGTCCGTCGGTAACGCCCGATCAACTGCTGCGCTTGATCGATGTGCTCAATCCGAACGACGAGCCCGGGCGGCTGAGTCTGATCCATCGCATGAGCGCCGGATCGATCGCGGACAAACTGCCGCCGCTGCTGGAAGCGATGAAGCGCGACGGCCGCCGCGTGCTGTGGATCTGCGATCCGATGCACGGCAACACCGAATCGACCAGCAACGGCTACAAGACCCGTCGTTTCGAAAACATCCGCAGCGAGTTGGAACAGGCGTTCGAGATCCACGCGGCGGTCGGCACCCGGTTGGGCGGCGCGCATCTGGAGTTGACCGGCGAAGACGTGACCGAATGCACCGGCGGCGCGCGCGAATTGACCGACACCGATCTTGAACGCGCGTATCGCACTACCGTCGACCCGCGTTTGAATTACGAACAGGCGCTGGAAATCGCGATGCTGATCGTGCGCAAGCAGGCGCAGATCAACGCGCCGGCGCGGCTGTAAGCGCGCGCGAGAAATCCACGCGTATCGGTAGCGCGGTCTTCGCGTCGCTCGTGTCGCCAGCCACGGAGAACGCGAAGCGCGAAGAATACGAAGAACGGCCTCAAGGCCATCGATCGCTCGCGAATCCAAACCAGCGGCCTTCGGGCCGCTCCGTTTTTCCCGGGACGCGTTCGTCGGTCCGAAGCCCGCGTTAGGTGGGCTTGCGGTATTCCTTGCGAAGAACGCCAGCAAAAGCCGGCAGCAAAAAAGCCGGCAAAAAAACCGAGAGCAAAAAAACGGCAGCGAATCGCTCCGCTGCCGTTCCGGTTGTGCGCGTCGCGATACCCGGGAGACGGGGCCGCGCGCGGGTCGTCACTTCGCGGTGGACATGTCCGCTGCTTCGGCCTGTTTCTTCAACAGCGCGGCGATCGACGGCGGCATCTCGAACACCGAGTCGGCCAGTTTGGTCTCGTCGAACGATTGCATCAGGATGATTTGGGTCATGCCCGCCAGCTTGGTCTTCGCTTTGTACGGCGCCTTGATCGCGCCCATCGCCTTGTAGTCGTACATATGCGTGATCTGCTTGATCTCGCCCATCGGCGTGGCCGCGGTGGATTCGGTGGAGAGCAGCAGGCTGTCGTCCACGCCGTAGCAATCGGCGGTCTTCTCGCCCGATTTCCATTCGATCTCGACGCGGTAGCAGGCGCGGCCTTCGGAATCCGACAGCGCGGTGGTTTCGGCTTTCGCGATCAGGCTCTGGTCGCGTGCGGCGTGCTTGCGGTCGTTCTGCTGCAGGAACTGTTCGCGCTCTTTGCCCTGCAGCAGGCGCGGACCGTTTTGCGGATCGATCGACCATGTGGTGCCGCCGATCGTGCCCATGCGGGTTTCGCCGTAATTCGGGAGGGTCAGCGTCATGGTCATATCGGTGCCGCGCGCATACACCGTCATATCGCCTTTCATGCCGGCTTCGACGATCTCCATCGTGGCCTTGATGGTGCCTTCGTCGGCTTTCGCGAAGGCTTTGGCGCCGCCGACGGCTTTGAGATGGGCGTCGATCAACGTGCGCGCCTTGGGCAGATCGCCCGCGCTGGCGGCGAAAGGCAGAAGGGCGAGCGCAAGCGCCGCGGCGAGCGTGGAGCGGGTACGGAAGTTCATCGTGTCGTTCCTGAGCGGGAAGTCGTGTGGGGCGTCGCATCCGATGCGGTATCGGATGCGGTTGCTGCGGGCGCCGCAGCCAGCGGAGCGGTTTTGGGTTTCGGGTCGGTGCCGATCCAGGCGAGCGCGGCATCGAGAATCGGATCGCCGCCCGCGGATAAGGCGGCGACGGTCGGCATCACGATCTGATCGGGTACGGTGCCGACGCCTTCGATTCGGCGCCCGGCGGCGTCGACGAATTCGGCGATCGGATACAGCAAACGGTCGCCCGACGGCAGCGGCGTACTGGCGGCCGGCAGCGCCATGCCGGCGCTGGTGACGCCGAAAATCCGCGCGCGGCCCAAGGCCTGCATGCTGGCCGAGAACATGTCCGAGCAACTGACCGAACCTCGATCGATCAAGATCGCGAGCGGCCCGGAGAAGCGGCGAATATCGCGGCCTGCGTTATCGACGACGCGCGGCAACGCCGCCAATTTGAGCTCGCCGCCGCCCGTCGTGAGCGTGCCCAGCGAGGTGGGCGTGTCCACGAACAAACCGCCGATCGCGCCCATCGAGGCGATCATGCCGCCGGAATTGCCGCGCAGATCGAGAATCGCACCGCGACAACCGCCGTGTTCGCGCAGCGTCTCGACGACGTTGTCGAACGCGGGCATCGCCCATTGCGAGAATTCGATCAGTACCGCGCAGCCGCCGCCGGGCAGCGCGATGCGACGATGGCCGTAACGCATCGGCATCTGCGGAATGCCGGGCAGGAAGATGGGTTGGATGTTCGGGTTCGGCGCCGCTTTCAGCGCCAGCGCATGCGGCCGACCCTCGCGATCGATGAAACGCATGTTCGACGTTTCGCCGGGCGCGTAGATGTCCAGCAGCGCCAGAACGCCGCCCAGCAGCATGGTTTCGCCGTTGCGCGAGGCTTCTTGCGGCTGCGTGCGCAACGCGGCCATCGCGTTGGAGACATTCAATCGCGCGATGCGATCGATACGCCAACCGGGGCGTACGCCCGCGCGTTCGGCGGGGAAACCGGGAACGACGCGCTCCACCAGCACTTGGCCGTCGACGAGGGTCGGTCGCAAACCGAAATCGCCGTAGCCGGTCGCAGCCGGCGTTCCGCCGGTACCCGAAGCATTGGGCGATACGGGCGCGTCGACCGGGTCTTTGCCGCCGACGTTCGATTCGTTTTCGTATGGCGTGTCGTCGAGCGGCACCGTCGCCTCGGACGTCGCGACCGCTTCGTTCGGCAGCAGCACCAGATGCGATGCTTTCAGATCGACCAGCAATTCGTTCAATTCGCGCCGCAGGCCATGAATATCGGTCGCGTTTTCGATGTCCGGCTGATGTTCGGCTTTCAGCGCCGCCCAATCCAAACCTTCGTGTTCGCCGCGGAAGCCGCTGGCCTGCAGTCGCGCCCACACGACGGCGAAAGTGTCTTTTGCGTGAATATCCTGAGGCACGCCACCGTCGGCCCACGCGGAGGCCGCGCCGGTCATCGATAGCGTCAATGCCGCAAGCAGGGAGACGGGCAGGGCGATCTTGCGCGGAGCGAGCATCGGTGCGGCTCGAGAAAGGGGCGTCGAAAACGGCGAAATAATCGCCAATCGGGCGAAATACCGGCAAGCCCCATTGGTCACGGACAGAACCGAGAAACCGAGCCGTCGCCAAGTTTGGCTGCGCGCCGCGCGCTCCGCAACGACGGCGGTATCGGGGCGCTTGAAGGCCTTATGCGCTGGGCGCCGTCGCCGCAAGCCGCTTCGCCGCGAGGCGCTTGCGCACATCGCGCACCAGCACCCAGACGATGAACACATTCAGCGCCAACACCGCGAATGTCGGCCAACCGGGGTAGCGCACCACCGCGTAGCTGCAGAACGGCAGATACAAGGTCGCCGCGATCGCACCGAACCACGAGGCCCAAGCGCGCGCATGCCACAGGCCCCAGAACAACACGAAGCGCAGACATGCGTACACGCCGATCGCCATCGCCGCCAGATGCACGGTTTCGGGCGTGATCGCCGCCAACACGCGCGCCATCGCGCTTTGTTCCGGGTCGAAATGCAGCCATCCGCCGACCATCGCGATGAAATCGTGAACGCGCTGCGGGCCGAACAACAACAACGCCGCAGCGACGCTGCCGGACACGCCGCCCTTTGCCAATTCGAACAAGGCGACCATGCGCACATCGCGGTGCGCATTCGGGTTCGGATCGTAGCGCGCGTCGTCCTGCTGCATCGCTTCGCGTTCAGGCCGCGCGCGAAGCGCGTTTGCGATCCACTTCGGTGCGCAGTTTCTTGCGCAGTCGGATTTGTTTCGGCGTGACCTCGACCAATTCGTCGTCGTCGATGAATTCCAACGCCTGTTCCAGCGAGAACTTGATCGGCGGGATCAGGCCTTCGTCGTCGTCCTTGCCGGACGCGCGGAAGTTGGTGAGCTGCTTGCCGCGCAGCG